>CAIXRL010000441.1 GCA_903921835.1 Candidatus Eiseniibacteriota bacterium
TCCCGACCGTCTGCCGTAGATAGGCCTTCTGCAGCGCCGTCACGGACGGGTTGACGAGTGTGTGGACTTCCTTTCCCTCACCGTCGCCGTTCACGTCGCCATCGATGCCGTTGATGTTGTTCGCCCTGTTGTACGGGTGTCCGCGCCAGGGATTGCCCGTCTTCTGCTGCTTGAGCTCGATGCTCCAGCCGTCGAAGAGCATCACCGACACGTAGATCCCCTGCTCGCCCGCGGCGCGGACACGTTCGCGCAGCCGGCTGAAATACGCGGGGTTGAACCGCGTGACGTCGAAGCGGAGACCACCGTCCAGCGCACGGCCCGGTCCGGTCCGAAGATAGGGAAGCGGCGAGATGACGACCTTCGCCTCCGTGCCCGGGAACCACGCCGCCTGCTCCCAGACATAGAGGCGGATGAAGTTGTGCCCGTGGGCCCCGAGGAACCGAAGGTAGGCGGCATAGTCGAAAGGAGCGGGCGGATCCGCAAGACCCCAATCCTGGAAGTTGTCCCAGGTGTGCGAGCCCGTGAGGTACACCGCCCGCCCCCCGGCATCCGTGAAGCACCGCGCGCCTGCGCTCGCGATGGCGAGCGGACCCGCCGTCGGCCGCCGCGCCCCGTGCACTCCCGACAGCAGTGGCTTCCCGGGCTCGCCGCCACATCCAGACCACGCGAGCGGCAGGACCGCCAGGAGCATCCGCAGGGCACTCCGGCTGACCGCGCGGCGTCCCGAACGCCGGGGGGACGGCATCTCACCGTGCTCGAACATTCAAATGCCTCCTTACATCCCGGCCGACTTCCGGGCGCCCCGTGAGCGGCATCAGGACACAAGTGGCCCTCACGCTTCACGCCGGCAACAACCCTCCGCGGGAACCGCTGACGCTTCTCACGCCACAGGACTCGGGACGCGCCTCGCGAAGTGGACCCGGCGCCGCAGGCGCATGGGAGCAACGCGTCGCCCGTCGTCGCGATGAGGCTGCGCGCTACCCGCGCGAACGGTGCAGGGCCGGCTGCCGCAGTCGATTCGCCACAGCCCGCACCCAGCGCCCGGGGTGGAGAACGGTGCTCAGCGCGTGGAGCAACGCCGCAGCCGCGAGCCGTGGCGTGCTGAGCGTGTATCCCAGCGATCGGAGTTGCTCTCGATGATACCCCCAGAAGTCCTGCCCGCGATGTCCGTACCACTCCCTCCCGAGGTAGCGATAGTAGGCATGCAGGACCTCGTCGATCCGCGCCTCCACTTCGGCGGCATCCAGGTACTTCGCGCCGTACCGCACGAGGTTGTAGAGCATCTCCGGAAGGTACGTGTTCTGTGTCTGCGAGAAGGAGGTGAGGGAGTTGGGTCGCGGGCGTATGAACACCAGAACCTGGTGAATGAAACCAAAATCGCGAGACTCCAGGAACTCGAAACACACCTCCGCATCCGGGTGGATGTTGGACTCGTTGTAGAACGCGTGGCGGCTTCGCACGATGTCCGCCCGGTACAGGACCGAGGTCGGCGATCCGAAGACGTACGGTCCCCCCAGAAGGCGCATGCGGCAGGCGTCGCGGCCGCTCACGACCGCCGCGGGACAACCCGGGCCGTTCATGAGCCCGGAATAGGGAATCCCGACGCTCTCGACCTTCACGCCGACGAGTCCGTAGCTGCCGACGATGGCCACGGTCGGGTTCACGTCGGCGAGACGCACCATCTTCTCGATGCATTCGGGGAAGAGGCAGTCGTCCGCCTGCACCATCTTGCAGTACCTGCTCGTCGGCGACATCTGCCGGAAGGCGATGTTGTGGTTCTCGACCGCGGGAACGAACGCCTCGTTCGTGATGACGCGGATGCGCGGATCCCTCTCCGCGAACTCCCGCGCGATCTGCAGCGTCCGATCGGTGCTGCAGTTGTCGACGATCGTGTAGTCCCAGTGCGTGTAGGTCTGGGCCAGGACGCTCTCGATGCACTCGCGCAGGTCCGCCTCCCCGTTGTAGACGGGGGTCACCACGCTGACCAGCGGTTCCGGGCTCGGGGACATGGCTGCCGGCGTCAATCGGAGGTACGGGCCGCGGAAGCGCCGGCCCCCTTCCCGACACGTTTCAGCCAGGCTTCGTGCCAGTAGGGATAGATGCTCCGGGGACAGAACATCCGGTCACGGCTCAGACATCCGCCGCACATCACGTTCTCGAGGATGAGGCAGGCGCTGCGGGGAAAGACCATCTTCCCCGACCTGTCGTCGATGAGCCTGTCGACGCGACGCAGGACGCGGAACGTCCTGCCGCAAAACGGCAGCATCTCCACATCGAAGAACAGGCCTCGATGCTTCAGCTTGCGGTTGAGCATGCGCAGGATCTCGTCCCGGGAGCGCACCTGGACCCACTCCCCCGGCTGCAGGTCCAGCGGCTCTCCCGGCGGCGTCGTGGCCCCCGCTCGACCGCGAATGTGCGGGAAACGCCGCAGCCGACTCAACAGGGCCAGAATCCCGTAGCGGAGAAAGTCCGACGGTCGCACGTTCCTGGAACGGAGGTCCTGCACGTACGGGCGCGGGTCCCACTGCACGGGCGTCGTGGCGCGAAACATCTCCGTCGCCTGGCAGCGATGTCCTTCGTCCGGGTTGGCGTTCGTCCACTCCGGCACCCGCGTCATGCGCCGCAGCGATTCCGTGTTGCACCCGGCCCCGTCTGCGGGCGGGAGTGCGTCCGTCGGGACCTCCCGGACGTCTCCGTCCGGCTTCGGGCCCGGCGCCGGCTTCAGCCAGGCTTCCTTCCAGTACAACAGGCAGCCGGCCTGACACCCCACGTGGGCATCGCCGGTGCAGCGGAGGCCTTCGAGGTGCACGGCGGCGTTCATGCGCCGGTTGCGCCAGGTCTTGATCGTGTCGCAGGACTTGTGCGCGGACTTGTAGACCCTGAACCTCACGCCGCAGTACTGCAGCATCTCCGGCATGAACGGGAGGGCGTCCAGCGAGCCCTCGGCGTCCAGGGTGCCCAGGATCTCCGCCGCGCTCCTCACCTCGGCCCAGTCGCCGGCACGGAACCCCGGCTTGAACCCTCGGGACGACGGATCAGGCCTGCGGGCCATCGGACACCCCCGGCTGCCTCGCGACCGCGCCGGCGGACGAACCGACCTCGCACTCGACGAGGCGCGGATGGAGGGTCACGACGCCGCGGGCCTCCGGGGCGCCCGAAACGAAGAAGGTCCCCGCCGACATCCAGCGATCGTAGGGAAGGTTCGTGAGATAGCGGTGCAGGTACGCGTTCACGTGGTAGGTGCCCTGCGCGAGGAAGTTGTCCATCTCGAACGTGCACCGGAGCGACTGGTCCCGATCCACCGTGATCTCCCCGGCGCCGAGGCGCTGGGTACAGGTGTCGAACACGGGATACTGGTGATCGTCGACGATCTGGACCACGACGCTCATGTCGTCGCGGCGGACCTGCCCGCGCGCCTCGACGGTGATCGAGAGCTTCCCGCCCGACGTGAAGTCCACGGCGGAGCCGTGTTCGTCGCGGATCGACACCTGTGTGATGAACACGTCGTTGGTCGCGTCGGGCACGCGCGCCTGCTGGCCACGCCCGAAGTAGGTGCTGATCACGTCCTCCGTCGGCCCGATCATCTGCACCCTCCCCTTCTCGAGCAGCATGCTGCGGGGGCACAGGTTGGCGAGTTCGCGGAGGTTGTGGGAGACGAACACGATCGTGACGCCACTCGCGATCACGGCGTTCATGCGCTCCACGCACTTGCGCTGGAAGACGTAGTCACCCACGCTGAGCACCTCGTCGACGAGGAGGACGTCCGGATCGACGTGCGCCGCCACCGAGAAACCCAGGCGCGCGAACATGCCCGAGGAGTAGCGCTTCACCGGCGTGTCGATGAACTCCTCGAGCCCCGAGAAGGCGACGATCGCGTCGAATCGCTTCTCGATCTCCTGTCTCGACAGGCCCAGGATCGCCCCGTTCATGAACACGTTCTCGCGGCCGGTCAGATCGCGATGGAATCCCGCCCCGACCTCGATCAGCGCCGACACGCGGCCGGCGATCCGTATCGTTCCCGACGTCGGGTGCATGATGCCGGTGAGGAGCTTGAGGATGGTGCTCTTCCCCGCGCCGTTGCCGCCGATGATCCCGAACGCCTCGCCGCGCTTCACCTGGAAGCCGACGTCGGTCAGCGCCCAGAAATCCTGCTGGGCACGGTCACTCGCCGTGCCGCGCCGCAGGAGCCGGCGTGCGAGCGCCGGCACCGCGTCCCGAAGCGAGGAGTGCTTCTCCCCCCGCCGGAACCGTTTCGATACTCCTTGCGCTTCGAGCACGTAGTCGTTCATGGCCAGACCTAGATGTTCTCCGCAAAGAGCGGCTCGAGCTGCTTGAACCTGACGGTTGCAAACACGAACAGGACGAGCGACAGGACGAAGCTGTAGCCGAGCCAGGGCAGGGACGGCTCCCGATGGTAGATCACCACGGCCGTGAGCCCCTCCAGGATCGGCGAGATCGGGTTGACGAGCAGAGCGGGCGCCCACTTCCCGAACACGGACGGCTCGTAGAACACAGGCGTGAAGAAGATGGCCACGGTCAGCATCGCCTCGACGATGAACCTGAGGTCGCGCAGGAAGAGCGTCGCGGCGGAGAACAGGATCGCGAGCCCGGCGGCGAGCAGGACGAGCGTGCCGAGGAGCACCGGCAGCCACAGCAGGTGCAGGGTCACTCCCACACCCGCGAAGGTGAGGAAGATCGCCACCACGACCGTCGCGATGCCCAGGTCGAACAGCTGGGAGCAGACCGAGGCCAGGGGGAACACGAGCCGCGGCAGGTAGATCTTGGTCACGAGATCCTGGTTGGTGATCAGGCTGGCGGTCCCGAAGCGGATGGCGGCGACCAGGAACGCGTACGGCGCCGCCTTCACCGCCACGGACGTCACGTCGAGCAGGTGCACGTGCCTCCCGGACATCATGGCGAACGCCAGCTTGACGATCATGCCGGCGCACACGATCACGATGGGCATCATCACGGCCCACAGGATGCCCATGACGGACTCCTTGTACTTCACGCGGATGTCGCGCCACGTGATCATGTACAGGAGGTTCCGGCGCTCGAAGACTTCGCGAAGGGCCGTGAAGATCATGACTCGATCCCGCGGAACGACGTGGCGGTGCGCTGGCCCGGGAAGTGGCGACTCACGGGCGGCAGTCCGTTCCGGTGCGCGGCACGGCCTCGATCACCCGAGGACGATCTTGTGACCATGAAAGGCCTCGGCGAAGGTGCTGGGTGAGTTGCATTCCATCCCGCGAAGCCGGAGATGGGCATGGAAGAGATCGTCGGTGAACCAGCGCTTGCTCCGCTGGGTCCCGAAGTTCGCGAGGAGCAGGTCCACCTTGCGGCGGCAGACGGCGGTCTCCAGCGGCACGAAGACGTTGGGCTGGCCCAGGTCGCCGTCGTACTTGGGGATCTCGTATTCCAGGATGGCGTGATCGCGGAACGTGTTCCGGGTGAGCTCGGACAGGAGCCGGTGATCCTGGTGCAGGTCGTGCCGATGGTGGGTGAACACGAGATCCGGCGAGACCCGCGCCTTGAGTTCCTCGAACCGGTCCTTGATCGCGCCACCGGTGTACGGAAAGTAGCCGTCGCGGAAATCGTACAGCACGACGTCGCGCCCCGCCCCGCCGGCGAGGAAGGTGTCCGCGCTCTGCCGGGCTTCCTCGGCCCGCGCCCCGGTCGCGCTGAAGACCACCCAGGTCACGGCGAGCGGCTGCACCGCCTCCAGCAGCGTGAGGATCGTGCCGCCGCAGCCGATTTCGATGTCGTCGGAGTGCGCGCCCAGGCAGAGGACGTGGGAGACGGCCGGACGCGCGTCGCGGAAGCCGAACGTGAGCATGGTCAACGCGGCTGGGTTCGCGGGCCCGAATCGGCGGAGACGCTTTCCGCGGGGGTCTTCCACAACTCCCACGGCGCGTTGCCACGCGCGTACATGTCGTCGAGGAGCTGCTTGTCGCGAAACGTGTCCATGCACTGCCAGAAGCCGGGCGTGCGGTACGCCAGCAGTTGCCCCTCCGCGATCAGCCGCTGGAACGGCTGCTCGACCAGTTCCTCGCCATCCTTCATGTAATCGAAGATCGCCCGCTTGAACGCGAAGAACCCGCCGTTGATCCAGAAGTCCGCCCGCGACACGTGCCGGATGTCGCTCACGACGCCGGCGTTGTCCGCCGAGACGATGTGGAACGTCTGGCTGGGTCGCACGCAGAGGAAGCTGCCGATACGGTCCTGGCGCCGGAACTCCGCGAGATAGTCCGTGAGCGACAGGTCGGAAAGACCGTCGGCGTAGTTCGCGAGGAACATCTCGTCGTCGCCGAGGTAGCCCTGCACCGCCTTGAGCCGCTGCCCGATGTTCGAGTGCAACCCGGTCTCGACGAACGTGATCTTCCAGTCCTCCATGTCACGGCTGTGCAGCTCGATCGACTTTCCGCCCCCGGAGAGGGAAAAGTCGTTCGAGAGGCATTCGTTGTAGTCGAGGAAGTACTGCTTGATCACGTCACCGCGGTACCCGAGGCAGAGGATGAACTCGGTGTGGCCGAAGTGGGCGTAGTACTTCATCAGGTGCCAGAGAACCGGCCGGTAGCCGATGGGAACGATGGGCTTCGGGATGCTCTCCGAGTACTCCCGGATCCGCATTCCCAAACCTCCGCAGAACAAGACGACCTTCATGCGCGCCTCTGCCTTTCTGCGAACGGATACGGATCCCCCGCGGTCCTGGCGCTGGCGACGCCGGGCCCGGAGCGGGGCCTCCCGCCCTCGACGCCGAGGGCCGACAGGGTATCGGCCGCGCGCGACCCGCGGACCATCGATTCCGCCCACACCCCGGCACCCACCGGTTTCGGTCGGCTCGGCCGCACGGCAACCGACGCCACCCTATCGCTCCCCGGCGCGGGGTGGCAAGCTTCCGTCCCGCGCCCGCTTGCCTGCGGGCCCCCCCAAAGTGGCCGGCGGGCATCCCGCCACGGGCGTCAAGGCGTCTCCGCCAGCAGGCCGTGCTCGACGAGCATCCCGGCCGTGCGCTCGATGACCTCGAACGGATAGCCGGAGCGCTCCGCGATCTCCAGCACGCCGCGGCGGCCGTCCGACTGGTTCAGCACCCAGAGCATGGCCATCTCGTCCACCCCGGCTTCGCGGAGCCCGCCGAGCGCGCGATACAGCCCGCGCCGGCCGAGCTGCGGCTCGCATTTCGGATTCAGGTTCACGTACGTGACGTCGGCCTCGAGCGCGTGCACGATCGCGAGCGCGAGCGCCAGCGAGTCCGCGAGCGCCTCGGGCCGCACGAGCGCGAGGTCGTCGGCCGAAGTGTGGTACTCGGCGTACTCGCCGTGCGGGGTGCGCGTGAGGCAGCCCACCGGCAGGTCGAACCCGGGCGAGCAGTACTGGCGTTCGTCGTAGCCGTACGGCGAGAACTCGCGAATGCGCCCCTCGCCCCCGCGCGAGCGCAGGACGTGCGCCACCGTCCGGTCGATGGCCGTATCGCCCCGGCGGCTCTTCTTGTAGGTCGGCGCCCCGGGATCGCCGAGGCACGCCAGCACCAGCCCCGCCCTGATCCGCCCCACGGCGCTCTCGTTGCGCGCCAGCCAGGTGATCGAGCCGATCGTGCCGGGGATGAAGAGGAAGCGGTACGAGTAGCGGAGCGAAAGCGCGCCCAGCAACTCGCCGAGAAACGCGGCCACCGTGACACCGGCAAGGTTGTCGTTGGCCAGCGAAGGATGGCAGACGTGGCAGGAGAGCAGCACCTCGTCGGTCGTGCGGCCGGGCAGGAGGCACTCGCCGTAGCTCAGGTGGCCCGGCGCCAGCGTCGAATCGACGCAGACCTCGTATTCACCCTCGGGCAGCGCCTCGAGCGCGCGCTGGCTCAGGCAGAACCCCCAGCGCTCCTGGTAGTACGACGTCCGGTACGGAATCAGGTCCGGCTGTTCCGGCAGCGTGTGCAGGTGCGGCCGGAGTTCCGCGAGCGTCATCCGTGCCCGCACCGGCGCGCTGTAGTTGAGCACGTGCAGGTTGCAGCTTCCAAAGTCGACGACGCGATCGCCCGCCGCGTTCTTCACCCACGCGTCGCGGACGTTCCACTCGTTGGGCACGGTCCAGTCGAACACCGGCGTACCGGTGGGCACCTCGTGCCGCGCGAGCGGCAGGTGCGCGCCGAGCCGCGTGAGCGTCTCGCGCACGCCGTCACCGGTGATGCTCCGGCACAGCGGGTAAAGGTCGGCGACGCACGCGTGCATGCGGCGGCCGAGATCGGCGGCGTCGAACCGGCTGCGGAGCTCGTCCAGCGTCACGGCCGCCTGCCCGGGCCGGCGAAGTCGGGGTAGGCGCGATCGCGATCGACGATGATGCGTTCGGCCTGCGGCCAGGGCAGGCCGAACGCGGGATCGTCCCAGCGGACACCCCGCGCGTGCTCGGGCGAGTAGAACTCGGACATCTGGTAGAACACCTCCGTGTCGTCCGCCAGCGTCTGGAACCCGTGGGCGCAGCCTTCAGGCACGTAGAGCGCGCGGTGGTTCACGGCCGTCAGTTCGACGGCGAAGTGCCGCAGGTACGCCGGCGAGTCCGGCCGCAGGTCGAGAATGACGTCGTGAATCGCCCCGCTCGTGCAGCGCACCAGCTTGGCTTCCTCGCGGGGCGCCACCTGGTAGTGCATGCCGCGCAGGGTTCCCTTCGCGCGGTTGAACGAGACGTTGCACTGGACCAGCCGCGGGTTCAACCCGTGCTCCTCGAACTCCCGCACGCACCACGAGCGGGCGAAGAAACCGCGGGCGTCCTCCCGCTTCTCCATCTCGACGACGAACGCCCCGGGCAGAGCGGTCGGTGCGAAGATCACGGATACACCTTGAGGTTCGGGATGGGCACCACGAACTGCCCGCCCCACTCCCGGATGCCCGACATCTGCGACATGATCTCGTCCTTCAGGTTCCACGGCAGGATGAACAGGTAGTCCGGCCGGGTCTGGGCGATCCTCTCGGGCGGGTAGATCGGGATGCGCGTGCCCGGCGTGAACCGGCCGTGCTTGTACGGATTGCGGTCCACGGTGTAGTCGAGGAAGTCGGTGCGGATGCCGCAGTAGTTCAGCAGCGTGTTGCCCTTGCCGGGCGCACCGTAGCCCGCGATCGTCTTGCCGCGCCGCCGCGCGTCGATGAGGAACTCCAGCACGCCGCGCTTGGTCTCGCGCACCTGCTCTGTGAACGAGGTGTAGTGCGCGAGGTCGCGCAGTCCCGCGGCCTCCTCGCGGCCGCGCAGTTCGTGCACGCGGGGGCCGACGGGCTTCGTGTCGTCCGCGGCGTGGCGGGCGTAGATGCGCAGCGAGCCACCGTGGGTCGGGATCTCCTCGACGTCGAACAGCGTCAGGCCGTGCGCGGCGAAGATCCGCTCCGTGGTGAGCAGCGAGAAGTAGGAGAAGTGCTCGTGGTAGATGGTGTCGAACTGGTTCTCGGCCATCAGCCGCATCAGGTGCGGGAACTCCATCGTGACCACGCCGCGCGGCCCGAGCAGGATCTTCATGCCGGCCACGAAGCCGTTCAGGTCGGGGACCTGGGCCAGCACGTTGTTGCCGATCACGAGGTCCGCGTTGCCGTGCTGCGCCACCACGCCGGGCGCCGTCTCGCGCCCGAACAGCATGGTCAGCGTGGGAACGCCACGGCCCACGGCCGCCTCGGCGCAGTTCACCGCCGGGTCGATGCCCAGCGCGGGAATCCCCTTCTTGACGAAGTACTGCAGCAGGTAGCCGTCGTTGCTGGCCAGCTCGACGACCCGGCTGGACGTGCCCAGGCCGAAGCGGTCCGTGACCATGTCGACGTAGCGGCTGGCGTGCGCCAGCCAGCTGTCCGAGAACGACGAGTAGTAGGCGTACTCGGTGAAGATGTCGCCGGGACGGA
>CAIXRL010000442.1 GCA_903921835.1 Candidatus Eiseniibacteriota bacterium
ACCTCGTGATACGAGCCGTCCGTGAGCGACACCTTGATGTCCACCATCGGGTAGCCGGCGACCACGCCGTTCTTCATCGCTTCCTCGATGCCCTTCTCGATCGCCGGGATGTATTCCTTGGGAATCGAACCGCCGACGATGTCGTTCTCGAAGTGGAAGCCACTGCCCGGCTCGAGCGGCTCGATGGTCAGCGACACGTCGCCGAACATGCCCTTGCCGCCCGTCTGCCTCACGAAGCGGTGACGCGCACTCGCCTTGTTCGTGATGGTCTCGCGGTAGGCGACCTGGGGCTTGCCGACGTTGGCGTCCACCGTGAACTCGCGCTTCATGCGGTCCACGATGATCTCGAGGTGGAGCTCACCCATGCCGGAGATGACCGTCTGGCCCGTCTCCTCGTCGGTACGGACCCGGAACGTCGGATCCTCCTCCGAGAGCCGGCCGAGCGCGATGGACATCTTCTCCTCGTCGACCTTGGACTTGGGTTCGATCGCCACGTCCACGACGGGCTCGGGGAAGGTCATCGCCTCGAGGATGATCGGGTGAT
Organism: Candidatus Eiseniibacteriota bacterium; assembly: GCA_903921835.1. Taxonomy (GTDB): domain Bacteria; phylum Eisenbacteria; class RBG-16-71-46; order RBG-16-71-46; family RBG-16-71-46; genus CAIXRL01. Next base: position 545 of record CAIXRL010000442.1, read on the forward strand.
CCAGCGAGCACAGCGTGTTGCCCGTGGTCACGCGCTTGAAGCCGATGCCCGCCGCGATGTCGCCGGTGAGCACCTCGGTGATCTCCTCGCGCTTGTTGGCGTGCATCTGCACCATGCGACCGATGCGCTCCTTGTTACCCGTCGTGGAGTTGAGCACGGTGTCGCCGGTCGAGACCTTGCCCGAGTAGACGCGGAAGAAGGTCAGCTTGCCGACGTACGGGTCGGTCATGATCTTGAACGCGAGTGCCGAGAAGGGCGTCGAGTCGTTCGCCTTGCGGGCGAGGTGCTCGAACGTGTCGGCGTCCTGGCCCGAGATGGGCGGCTTGTCGATCGGCGACGGCAGGTAGTCCACCACCGCGTCGAGCAGGCGCTGCACACCCTTGTTCTTGAAGGCCGAACCGCAGAGGACCGGGTTGATCGTGCCGGCCAGCGTACCCTTGCGGATTGCGCGGCGCAGGTCCTCGGAGGTGTAGGGCTTCTCGTGGAGGTAGTCGTCGAGCAGCTGCTCGTCGTACTCGGCGACGGCCTCGAGGAGGTGGAAGCGCGCTTCGGCAGCTTCCTTGGTCATGTCGCGCGGAATGTCGCCTTCGACCAGCACCGTGCCCTGGCTGCCATCTTCGTATGTGATCGACTTCATGTCGACCAGGTCGATGGTGCCGAGGAAGGAGTCGCCCGCGAACATGGGGATGTTCAGCGGCACCGGCTTGGCCCCGAGGCGATCGCGCATCATCTGGACGACGTGGTCGAAGTCCGCGCCGACGCGGTCCATCTTGTTGACGAACGCGATACGCGGAACGCTGTACTTGTCGGCCTGCCGCCACACCGTCTCGGACTGGGGCTCGACACCGCCCACGGCGCAGAACACGGCAACCGCTCCGTCCAGGACTCGCAGCGAGCGCTCGACCTCGACGGTGAAGTCCACGTGGCCGGGGGTGTCGATGATGTTGATGCGGTGCTC
>CAIXRL010000443.1 GCA_903921835.1 Candidatus Eiseniibacteriota bacterium
CGACGCTCCATCAGCGAGGCAAACTGCCCGCGGCCAGCTTCGGTGTCCCCTGGGATGCCCTTTTCCCCAAGCAACCGATCGACTCGCAGCCAGCCGGGCCGCTGACCCGCGGGCTTTAGGGCCCGTTCGAGCTCAAGGCTGCCGAGCCCGGCGATGGCGACCCAGGTCTCGACGATGGCGAGGTGGTGTTCGAGGCCGCCGCGGGGAACGCCGCCAGCCGCCACCCCGTCCTCGGCGAGGTAGGCCTTCCCGGCCGGACCCAGGCGGTAGACGTTCTCCTTGCCCTGTTCGGGCGGCAGGATGGCCAGGTACTTGCCGTCGAAGAGTCGACGCAGACGAACCGCGGCGGTGTCCTGGCGTATGCCGGCAAAGGCGTACGTGACCAGGTCCGACGTCCGGGCCAAGCGGAAGCGCGCGAGGGCGTGGAGTACGGCACCGTCTCGCTCGGTGAGCTGGACGGCGACGCCACGACGGCGGCGATGGCGGAGCTGGCGGCGGGCAGGCTCGGTCATGGCAGGAGTGGATTCCTGACCGGCAGGCCGCAGATCGGACACGGGGTGTAGCCGGCGCTCTCGCGACAGATCGGACAGGGCGCGAACGCCCAGCCCTCGACCCGGCTGCCGCACTGGCAATCCCAAATCCCGTAAACCGGCACCTCGTGCCCACGGGGACAGAACCGTAGTTGGGCGAAGATGGCCTTGTAGCGCGACAGCAGTACCCCGGTCCGCCAAATCGTCGCAACGCCGAGCCACGCCGTGCCCGCGCACCACAGCGCAATACCGAGGACGGCCCGGAGCAGCCGGAGAGCTGTTTTCAGTTCTCGCACGCAAGCGTCCTCCCTAGCCGAGCCGAGGCGCCCGACGGCGCTTCTGCGGTGGAAGGGGCGCGACTCGGGGATCCGGCTCAGACACGGTTGCGGGCGGCGACGGGTTGTCTGCAGGTCGCGCGATCGAGGCGGTGCCGAGGCGGATGCGCTCGCGCTGTTCCGACGTGAGCGAGGCCGCCGACGCCTTGAGTGCACCGATGTTGACGCGCGGGCTTTGCAGTCGCTGCGGCCCGAAGGTCGAGTCCCGGAGCCAGAAGAAGAACGACCGCTTCGGCAGCGTGGCGATCTCCTCAATGACTCGGCTGCGCGCCTGGGTCAACGTCTCGTCGGCAGAACGCGTCGAGAGTCCCTCGGATAGCGTGCGGGCGTCCTCGACGGACGAGCGGAAGATGCACTCGGCGCCGAGGTTCGTACGTAGGATGCGCAGCAGCGTCCGGTCCGCCTCGGCGATCTGTGCGGGCTGCTGATTGCTGAACCAGAGGCAGACCTTCTTGAAACGACACAAAGCCAAGAGCCGCTTGAACATCTCGACTTGGTAGGAGCCAAGGAGTTGCTGGAATTCCTCGAACACCACGACCGCGGGCGGCGTGTTGTCCGACACCTGGCGCGACAAGATCGCGCGGCCGAGCCGGCCCGCGACGGGCCCGGCGATGAACTTCATGGCGTCCTCGGCGCCGCCCGGCGGCGAACCGAAATCCAGGATCGTCACGCCCGACTCGAGGCAGTCGTCGAATGACAGACAGCGGGGCGCAGACAACGCGTCGCGCACTTCAGGCAGGTGGAAGAGCAGGTCGAGCCGGGCCCGCAGGGCGTCGAGCGAGCTGCGATTCTCGCGCGGCAGCTCATGCAGCGCGTACGCGCGGACGATAGGATCGGAAGACGAGGCCGCCGCCCGTGCGAATACCTCCGGCGAGCGCAGCCAGTCCGTCAGCACGGGCAAGGGCAGGTTGCGCTCCACGGCCAACCCCGCCATGGGCAACATCGCCCGCAGCATGCGCACTCCCAGCCCCTCGCCCACGGATTCGCTGAGGCCTTGGGCGATGTTCATGCTCTGGATCTGCCGGGAGACTCGGGGCTCGGGTTCCGTCAGGCGAAGCAATGGCACGCGGCCGGCGTCGAACGGACGGACGACGCGCACCCTGTCGATTAGATCTTCCCTGCCACGGGCAACGACCGCCGGCACGACGACGTTCAGCATCAAGTCGGCGAGCTCGGACTTCATGTCCGTGAGGATCACCGGGACGCCCGCGCTGACGAGCTGAAAGAGCTGCGATGCAACCATGAAGCTCTTGCCTGTGCCGGTAGCACCGGAAATCCCGAGGTGCATGGAGCACAGCGTCTCGCGCGGCAGGCCGCACCATTGGAAGTCACCCTCGCGCGCCTGGGCACGGCCGAGCAGCACCTTGCCGTCGCCGCGGACCGCGCGCATGTGGCGAAGGAATGCGTCACGGCGGGCGTGGACGTCAGCATTCCGCGCCCGCTCTGTGGTGGCGTGCCAGCGTCGCGCGGTGTTCGCCTCCGAGCCTCTCAGCAGCCGGCGAAGTTGGGCGGCAAGATGCTCGACCATCAGCCTTGCTCCTCTTCCCCGATGGCCGGGTCAGGGTCGTCCAGTACCTCGGCGTGGCTTTCAACCGGCGGCACGCCTTCCGCAGGACGGCGAACGCGCTGACGAACGGCGCGGTCGCGAGTTTCTCGTTCACGGGCGGCGCGAGGGTCGCGGTTGGCAATAAACTGCAAGGTGCGCACCGCCAGCCCAACGACAAAGCTGACGGTGAGCAGGGCGACGACGATGACGCCGAGGATCGAGCCGGCGTGCATCACGCTGGAGACGAGCGTGGAGAGCAACGCCGCCAGCGCCCGCGCGGCGACGCCAATGACGGCCTGAACGAGAAACAGGAGCAGCGTCAACGTGACGATCAACTTCAGGACGCGGTCGAGCACTTGCGCCATCTCCGTTCCGCCGGCAGCTGGTCGGAATCGTCTGAGCGTCGCGCGGGCAGCTCGATGGAGTTCTTCACCTCGTTGCCCCAGGTGTCCCAGCCGGGCGTGCGCGTGCGCGCGAACATCTCCAGCCGCGGCACGTTGCCCATCAGCTCGACGATCCGCCGGCGCACTTCGTCCGGCTTTTGGCTGTGGCGGGTCCGCGGCGCAACCACCACAGAGTGCACACGGTGTGAAATGGGACGAGGGCGTCCGCGCGTGGCCAGGAGGCAGAGCTCCGTGTTCGACCTCGTCCAGAATCCGAGTCCGGTGACGAAGCCGACGCCGGACTTGTTCTGCTTCACCCACGTGAACGCTGACGTCTTGTACTTGAAGTCCCACGCCTTGATGACTCCGAAAGCCTGCGGGAGCAGGGGCATCGTCGCCCACATGAACAGCGCGCAGTCATCTGACGCCGGGACCGCGATGGCCTTGATTTCCTCCAAGGCCATCGTCGAGTAGTGGTCCTCGGCGCCGCCGAAGCCGTGGCGCTTGTCGCTGTAGCGCCACGGCGGATCGGCGTAGATGACGGCGTAGCGACGCATCTAGTTCGAGTCCTCCAGGGTCGAGAGCGCCGTCGCGACGGCGCCCGTGTTCAGGGTTGTGAGCAAGGCCTTCATCGCGCGAGCCGGGTGTCGGTGAACTTGCCCATGGCGGCCCGGAGGTCGCCCGTACCACCGCAGTCGGGACAGGCGGGACGGCCCACGGCCGGACCTTCGGGCTGTTGCGGCAGCCACACGGCCTCGTCGCAGAACACGCGCTCGCGGTCGCCCGCCAGCACCCGGTCGAACACCGGAAGCGCCAGGTCAGGATCGAGCCGCAACTGGATGAGGTTGCGATTGCCGATGCGCTCGAGGAGCCGACCCCAGCGCGGGTGCGACGTGCCGTGGTGCAATAGCCCCATGGCGAGAACAAGTTTCGTCGCATTCAGCCGCGCGGTGGACGAGATCGGCGTGCCGTCGGACGTGACCGTGTTGGTGTAGCCGTCGTTGAGATAGGCCTCGTACCGGGAACGCAAGACGCACCGGTGACAGGCCGCCGTGACGCCGGGGTACGTGAACGTAAGCTCTACGCCGCGGCCTTCGGCGTACACCTGCGCGCACAACGTGGGCACGCCGTACTGCAGGCCGACGCGGTTCACGCGAGCCTGGGCCCAGAAGTTGTCGGTGCAGCCGAGCACAAGCGTGCGGATCGGCGGCCGGGCGAGGTCGAGTCCCAGCAGCGACTCGATCTCGGCCTCGGTCAGCTCGTTGAAGTCCCGCTGCAGTGTCAGGACCGACGCCGCCGGATTGATCTCGCGGAGCCTGTCCGCTATCGCCTCGACCTTCGGACGCCCGATGTCGCGGCGGTAGACCTGCTGGGTTGCGAGGTTGGATTCGGAGACAACGTCGGGGTCAACGAGAACGAGATCGTGAATCCCGCCGCGGACGAGATCTTCAACCGCGCTGGCCGCGCCACCGTTGCCGACGATGATGACCCGGGAGTGACGCAGATGCGCCAGGTCGTAGGCTCCGGCGACGCGACGAAAGGTCTCTTCGCGGGCCACACGCGACAGCGTGCCCACGGCCGCGAGCGCCGTCGGCTCGGACGGTACCGCCAACACCTCGCCCAGCACTTCGAGCGTGGCCGACTTCACCTCGACATCGTCACCCGAGCGGACGACCACGAACGGGTGCAGGGCGGGCTCGGGCTCGACCGTGACGATCGGCATGAGCAGCCGGTCGAGGTGCTGGTTGGCGCCGAGAATGACGCGGGCGTAGTGCAGGTCGCCGCCCGAGGGACGCGCGAACCGGCCAGGGTGCGAGTGGACGAACCCGAGCAACCGGATGCCCGATGGCCCCCACCACTCGGTCAGCAAGCGGTTGAGGCGCACGTGGTCCGGCGAGTACGTGCTGCCGGTGCGCTCGGCGCTGTCGTCAAAGACGACGTGACGAACAACACCGTCGGCAGGATCACCGCCAAGCACCATACCGTTCTCGGGCGACTTCGTCCCGACGGCCGCCATGATCTGGCGGTGTACGGACTCGGTCATTTGCAGGGTGGTGGCGCCACCCGACGTGGCGGCAGCCGCACCATTTTGACGTCGGCGAGATCCGCCGAATCGGAACTCGAAGTTGATCATGCTCTTGTCCTCCATTAGAAGACGCGACCTGTCTGCTGGTAGACCAACGTGGCCTCGGCCCA
>CAIXRL010000444.1 GCA_903921835.1 Candidatus Eiseniibacteriota bacterium
CAACCGCATCCTCACCGACCACCTCTCCGACCACCTCTACGCGCCCACCGAGGGCTCGCGCCGGATCCTGCGCGGCGAGGGCGTGACGGACGACCGCATCTTCGTCACCGGCAACACGGTGGTGGACGAGCTGCAGCTGCAGCGCCCGCGCGCCGAGGCGCTGGACGTGCCCGCGCGCTTCGGCGTGCGCCCCAAGCGCTACGCGCTCGCCACCGTGCACCGCGCCGAGAACACCGACCACGAGCCGCGCCTGCGCGGCATCGTCGCGGGCCTCACGCGCGTCGCCGCCGCTACCGGCCTCGAGATCCTGTGCGCCGTGCACCCGCGCACCACGCAGCGCCTGGGCGCGCTCGGGTTGGCGTGGGGCAAGGGCGTGCGCGCGCTGCCGCCGCTGCCCTACCTGGACTTCCTCGGCCTGCACGCGCAGGCCGCGCTGACGCTCTCGGATTCCGGCGGCCTGCAGGAGGAGGCGTGCTGCCTCGGCGTCCCCTGCGTCACGCTGCGCGACAACACCGAGCGGCCCGAGTCCGTGGAGGTCGGCGCCAACGTGCTGGCCGGCGCCACGCCCGACGCGATCCTCGAGGGCGCGCGCACCATGCTGGGCCGCGCCGGCGGCTGGCCGAACCCGTTCGGCGACGGCCGGGCGGCGCACCACATCCTGGACGCGCTGCTCGCGGCGAAGTAGGCGGGGCGCGGGGCAGGGCAGAGAGTAGCCTGCGGCTGGAGCTGCGTCAGTGTCTCCTCACTCGAGGCCCGTCACCATGAAGAGAGTGCACAGCCGGCGCGAATACCAGATGGCGTAGCTCTTGCCGTCACGCGAGAGGAATGGCGCATCCAGGACGGTGCCGGCCGGATCGGCGAGCGTGAACGAGTTCCATTCGGATCGCGCGCCGGTGGCCATGTCGATCCGGAACAGGCGCAGGCGCGGGCCAGGCTGGTACACGAGGATGGACGTACCGTCCGGCCCCCACTGGGCGAGCCACTCGCCGACCTGCAGCTCCGCAACGTCCTTGGGCGCTCCGCCATCCACCGGGAACACGACGAGCCGCCGCTCCGGCATGACGCCCGCCACCCAGCGGCCATCGGGCGAGTTCAGCACGTGATTGTCGGTCCAGCAGATCGTTCCTGGTGGCGAGATGGGCCGCGGCGTTCCGTCGGGCACGCGCTGGACGTAGAGGCGGCTCAACTGGCCGCGTTCGGCGCCTTCAAAGACGATTCGCCGCCCGTCCGGCAGCCAGCTCGCCGCCGAGAACTCCTGGACCGGTCCCGCGGGCAGCGCGAGTGAGTCCCCGACGCCCGTCGGCAGGAGCACGAGCCGCATCGGTCGCGTGAATCGGCGCACGATCACCCACTTCCCGTCCGGCGACAGGCCAAGTGCCGGGCCCTCCCCGATTCGCGCAGCAGGAGAACCGTCCATGCCCCTGACGTAGGCGCTGTACGGACCGTCCAGCTCGCCCGTCTCATTGAAAAGCAGCGTTTGTCCATCCGTGGACACGTCCGCGGGCTGCGAGTAGTCCAGCCAGCCAAGGTCGCGCTCATCCGGATCCGCGGCGCGCTTCGCCCGGATCCCTGCGACCGTGATATTGTCGACCAGCAGCACCCGGCCGTCGGGCGCGATGTCCGACAGGATGAGATCGGCGCCGCTGCGAAGCACGAGCCGCACGCGCCCGACCATCGTGACCGCGTAGAGCGCCCGCCGGACGGCTCGCCCCTGGAGTGCGGTGAACCACACCTCGCGCCCGTCGGGGCGCCATGCCAGGCCGTAGACATTGTCCCAGTCGTGCGTGAGCGTCCTGCGTTGGCCTGCGAGATCCACGACCCCGACGACGCCACGCATGTCGTTGAGCGGGCTCTCTGCGAAAGCGACCGTGCGGCCGTCGGGCGCGACTCGCAGTTGCGTGAAGTAGAGCTGGCTCTTGAGCAGCACGTGGCCAGGCGGCATCTCGATCCGGTTCTCGCCCGCCACTCGGCGGACGACGGCGAGCGTCCGGCCATCGCGAGCCCAGTCGGCAACCGAGACGTCGTCGAGCACCGCGCGCGGAGCCCCTCCCGAGAGCGGAACCAGCGATAGCGGCCCCCATTGATATCCGTCGCCGGGATAGTCCGTGATCGGTGTCGTGGCGACCACGTTCGTGCTCGAGACCGCCTTGAGGGTCGTACCGGTCAGGTTCAGCGAGCGGGTGGACGAGAGGTCGGTACGGGCCTCGAACAACTCCATCGGCTTGCCGTCCCACGTGGCCGCATAGACCACCGACTTCCCGTCGGCGGTGAAGCGCGCGTTGGTGATGCGCCCACGCCGGTACGTCAAACGACTGAACTCCGGCTGCGCTGCCGGGGCCGGCTTCCACGCGTAGTGTCCGATGACCGTGGCAAGAGCGGCGAAGAGCACTGCGCCGATCATTGCAGCGACGCGCGGTCGCCGCCTCGCGCGTGCGCCCACATCCGCTCGTGCGACGCTGGATGCCCCGCGCGCCATCTCCAGCACGCTCCCCACGTCCCGCGCGCTCTGCCAGCGCTCCGTCGGGTCCTTCGCCAGGCAGCGCGACACGACGTGCCCCAGCGCCGGCGGCGTCAGCGGCTGCAGCTCGCCGATCGGGCGCGGATCGTCGCGCATGATCGCGCCGATCAGGCTCGCCTGGCTCTCGCCCGCGAACGCGCGCTTCCCCGTCGCCATCTCGTAGAGCACGCAGCCCAGCGCCCAGATGTCGGCCCGCGCGTCCGCGTCCTTGCCCTCGAGCTGCTCCGGCGCCATGTACTGGAACGTGCCGACGATCGCGCCCTCGCCCGTCAGCGGCTGCGTCATGGTCGGCGAAGCGCTCAGCGCAGCGCTGCTCGCGTTTGCCGGTGATGCGCCGACGCGAGCGAGGCCGAAGTCCATCAGCTTGGCGCCACTTCTGGTGAGCATCACGTTCCCGGGCTTGAGGTCCCGGTGCACCACGCCCGCCGCGTGCGCGCGGTCCAGCGCGGAGGCGATCTCGGCGCCGAGGCGCAGCACGTCGGCCACGGCCAGCGGGCCGCGCGAAAGACGATGCGCCAGCGTCTCGCCCTCGAGCAGCTCCATCACGAGGTAGTCGGTGTCGCCCTCGCGGCCCACGTCGTGGAGCGCGCAGATGTGCGGGTGCGAGAGCTGCGAGATCGTGCGCGCCTCGCGCTCGAACCGTGCGCGCGCCTCTGGCGAGAGCGCCGAGCGCGGCGGCAGCACCTTGATCGCCACGTCACGCCCGAGGCGCGAGTCGTGCGCGCGGTAGACCTCGCCCATCCCGCCCGCGCCGAGGGCGGCGACGATCCTGTAGGGCCCGAGCGTGGTGCCTGCGGCCAGCATGGCATCTCCCCCGGCGGGCGGCCTCGGGGGATGCGGCCCGCACACGTAAGCTGGCAACAGACTAGCCCGGAGTATTCATGAGCCCGCCGCCTGCGAGCGCGGTCTGCGCGTCATCCGCTGCGAAGCTCGACCGGCC
>CAIXRL010000445.1 GCA_903921835.1 Candidatus Eiseniibacteriota bacterium
CATCATCACCATCAACATGAGCGAGTTCCAGGAGGCGCACACCGTCTCCACGCTCAAGGGCGCGCCTCCCGGGTACGTGGGCTACGGCGAGGGCGGCATCCTCACCGAGGCCGTGCGGCGGCGCCCCTACAGCGTGGTGCTGCTCGACGAGGTCGAGAAGGCGCACCCCGACGTGCACGAGATCTTCTTCCAGGTCTTCGACAAGGGCTGGATGGAGGACGGCGAAGGGCGCTACATCGACTTCAAGAACACGCTCATCCTGCTCACGACCAACGCGGGCAGCGAGCTGATCACGAGCATGTGCAAGGACCCCGAGCTGCTGCCCGATCCCGAGGCGATGGCCAAGGCGCTGCGCGAGCCGCTGCTCAAGGTGTTCCCCGCCGCGCTGCTCGGCCGCATCGTGACCATTCCGTTCTATCCGCTGACCGACACCATGATCGGCCAGATTGCGCGCCTGCAGCTGGGCCGCATCCAGAAGCGCGTGCAGGCGAACCACAAGCTGCCTTTCACGTACACGGACGACGTCATCCAGCTGGTGGTGAGCCGCTGCACCGAGCTGGAGAGCGGCGGGCGCATGATCGACGCCATCCTCACCAACACCGTCCTGCCCGCGATCAGCGCCGAGCTGCTGCAGCGTCTGATGCGCGGCGAACCCATGTCACGCGTGCACGTGAAGGTGGAGGGCGGCGAGTTCGGGTACGCGTTCGACTGAGAGACATCCCGCGATCCGGCGTCCCCGACGCCGGATCGTCCAACACCATCCTGGGTCCTGTCATGGTCACCCTGATGGAGTACGCACGGCTCGCGGACAAGGCCTACGTCCCGTCCGCCTCCCGCTGTTTCGGGAGCTCGCCGAACGTGGGGCTCCGAAGGCAAAGTTCGTTCTCGGTTCTCTCCATGAGCTCGTTTCGCTCATGACCCCGACACAGATCGTGGCCGCCCAGAAACGCCCCCAGGAGTGGAAAGCCAGACAGTCCTGGTAGGCCGTCCCCGCGACCGCCGTCTCGCGGCTGCGGGGCCGGGCTCCTACCGCACCCGGACGACCCGCAGCATCCGGTGCAGCGTGCCCGCCTGGCAGCGCGCGAAGTAGATCCCGGCCGCAACGGACCTACCGCTGTCGTCCTGGCCATCCCACGTGAGCACGTCCTCGCCCGCCGGCGCGCCGCGGCGCTCCAGTACCCGCAGCCGGCGCCCCGCCAGGTCGTACAGCGCGACGCTGATGTCCGAAGTCCCGCGGTGGCTGAACCAGAATCCTGCCGAGCCGCCGAACGGGTTTGGATACAGGCGAACACCTTCCGCGAGCGGGACGGGTCGTGGCGCCCCGGGCGCGATCACCTCCAGGTGCAACCGGCGCGCGGTGGACAGCGCCGCCAGCGTGGTCGTCGCGCCGGACGACAGCACCTCCGCGAGGCCGGTGGCGGGATCGCTCAGGATGAACCGTGTGCTGTCGGGCAGACCGGTGGCGGTGAACTCGAGCTGCACCTCGCCGGGACTCGCGGCCCCTTCGAGCAGCAGGTCCCACGCCGGCGCCGCCGAGCGGTCGACGACGTACGTCCGGTAGACGCCATCGGCGTCCGTGCCGCCATGGACGTCGACGGACAGCGACAGGCTCCCAACGGGCGGCGCGGGCGGCACTCGCGAGGCCAGCACAGGCACCTTGCGGCCGGCAAGCCGCGCGACTCCCAGCACGACGGGCTGGGATCGCAGGTCGCCCTGCCGCGCGATCACGTGGAGTTGCCAGTCCGGCTGGAGCGTATCGGCCACGCCCGGAACCGGAACGCCGGGAGTGGGGGGCGTGAACCGAAGCGTGAGGATATCGTTGATCCCGTGCTTTCGGATCCAGAACATCTCGCCGTAACCGATCTCGTTCGTCCGGAGATGCGTCAGGCTGTCTGTGGACCACACCCACACGGTCGTGTCGACGTCCGTAGACTGCAGGAACGGCGTGGCGACTCCGTTCTTGACCAGCTGGAGGCTCGCCACCGTGAGGGTTCGTGAGTAGGGATTCCCGAGCTGGTACCAGCCCGAGTTCGTGAGCGGAATCGACATCACGGCGGGCGGCGCCACGAGACCGGTGTCCAGCTTGCTCCACGCATCCCTGGTCTGAATCCAGTAGCCGTGGCCGGGAAGCAGGCGGTCGGCTGCGGTGTATCCGGACGTGTTCCATGTGCTCACGCGCCAGCCGGCCTCGACCGCTCCGGGCAACTTCAGGGCGCTGACCGGCATTCCGGTCGTATCCGTGAGCGTGGCCGGCGGAGGCGCCGTCACGGCCTGCAGCCACGCATGCGCGGATGTGAGTGACGTCCCGAACACATAGATCTTCTGCACCGAGAAGGCGGCCGTCGATCCCACGCCGAAGGCGGAGGTGACCTGAATCGGACCCGAGAATGCACCCGGCGGAACCACGGCGTGGACCACGGTGCCGGCGGAGTCGGGCGAAGCCGATATCGTGGTGCTGGGGACGTCACCAAACCGGACCTCGCTCAACGCATCGAAGCCCGTGCCGCGGATCGTCACCATCGCGCCCTCGAGACCGATGGCGGGAGTGATGGCAGCCGCGGTCACGAACCGGAACAGCGTGTCGGCGCTCTCGTACCCGTTGCGGTCGATCGCGGTCAACCGGTAGTAGTAGTGCTTGCCGTCACCGGGATCGGTGTACGCAGTATCCGCGAGCGTCGCCACCGAGTCCGACGGCGAGGGCGCGAACGCCGACGTGCCGCCGCGGTAGAGCCGGTAGCGCCAGAAGTCGGGGTCCGTGTTGGGATGCCAGTGCAGGTGCACCGCGCCGGCGGCGTACGTGCCGGCGACGCCCGTCGGCCTCGCGGGTGGAGTCACATCCATCGAGTACCCCGAGTCGGGCGCGGAGTCGTAGAAGACGAGCGGATCCCCGGTACGCGCGCGAACTTTGAACGTGTTCCAGTGCCACCCAAAGGCGGTTGAATCCACGGTCGTCGGCACGAACATGGAGTAATCCGGACCGCTGTCGTTCGCAACCACACTTCCAACGCTGTCCCACACGGACGGCGAGCTTCCCTGGCGGAGCACGTCGTACTGCCGGATGGGTATGGGCGAGCCCGCGAACTGGAACGGACTCTTCCAGAAATGAATCCGGACCTGCCCGCCGAGGGGATAGGACGAGTCCTGAATCCTGTCGATCCTGGGCTGATGGGTCGTGACGATGTACTGCGTGACCGGCGGCGAGATGCTGCCGAAGAACGTGTTGTCGCCCTTGTACGCTGCGGTGATGGCATGAGGCCCAAGCGTCGCGTCCAAGAACGAGAGGGACGCCTGGCCGCCGCTGACCGCTGACCGGCCGAGCAGCGTCGTGCCGCTGAAGAAGTACACCGAGTCCGTGGGAGCCGGGGCCCCGTAGCCGGGGTGCGGCACGGTGACCGTGGCCGTCAGGGTGCGCAGTTCATTGCGCAAGGCCAGCGTGGAGTCGGAGCTGACGGACAGTTGCGTGGGCTCGAGGGCAAGCAAAGTTGAGACAGCCCCCCACCCGTCCGCGGTCACGAGATCGGGTCTTCCATCAAGGTTCAGGTCCCCGATCGCAACGGAGTAGGGATAGTTCCGGGTGCCGTAGTCCGTCTCCGCGCCGAAGGTGCCGTTGCCGTTGCCCAGCAGCACCGACACCGTGTTGGAGCCGTAGTTCGCCACCGCCAGGTCGGGGATCCCGTCCCCGTTCAGGTCCCCGATCGCAACGGACCAGGGCTCGCTCCCGGTGCCGTAGTCTGTCTTCGCGCCGAACGTGCCATTGCCGTTGCCGAGTAGCACCGACACCGTACCC
>CAIXRL010000446.1 GCA_903921835.1 Candidatus Eiseniibacteriota bacterium
CATCGTTCGCGCCGGGGACAAGCGCCCCGGCGCGCCGAGACGTGTGGAATGCGACTTGCCCTTCACCACGGTGGAACGTGTGGACCGCAACGCGCGAACCGTCGGTAACGCGAAGGGCGGACGCTAACACTGACCGTCCGGCAGGCGCGCGCGCTCCAGGTCCTCAAGACTTTGAGACACCTTCATTGGCGATAACCTCCGTTAGTAGCTCGCGTTCCACTAAGGATTAATATGGCCCCGATCCGCGGGTTGATATGGCGTTCCACCGTTCCGCGCGTTCCACCGCGGGAAACCCGAGGTCGCGTTTCGGCCAGGGCGTTCGCGGGGCCTGCAAGATCCGCCTCCCGTCCTCACGCCACGCGCAGGAACGCGCCGGTCAGGCTCACCTTTCCCGTGACGAGCGCGAGCGCCAGTTCCTCCTCGGTGTACGTGTCGTTGCGGTGGGATGATTCGAGGATGGCGTCGCCGCGCATGTGCTTGATCGCGTACATCGTGAGTACGAGATTGCGCAGATAGGCCAGGTCCTCGACTAGCGGCAGTTCGGCCACGTTCGACGGCGCGCTCTGCATGCGAACGAAGCGCTGCCGGGTGAAGAACCGATCCATCTCCGGCAGTTTTTCCCGGTACTTGGTTGCCGCCAGTGCCGCCAGTTTTTGCAGCAACTGGTCCTTGTTGCCTGTCATGGACACCTCATATTGGTGCAGGATGTCTTTCAACTGATCAGCGGTGGTTCCCGCTCTCGCGTAACGCCCAATGTGGAAGGCCTTGACGTGCGAGGAATTCACCACGGCGCAGGCCGTTGGATCTTGCACGGGCGAGTTGTAGCTCAAGCTCGGGAACGATGGCTCGACGAATTTGCGCTCGACCATCTCGACGAGTTTCTCGGTGGTGGTCGTGAAGCACAGCCGTCCGTCGTCCGTGCGCCACTGCGCGGCGAACTCCTGGACGTGCTGCCGTTTGGCGCGGGCGTCCCCGATGTCCGGCCGGAACCGCCACATCGATCCCTCGCGCGCGACGTGCCAGATGACGTGGGCGCAGTCCGGATTGAGCGGGGTTCCCGTCATGGTCACGTGGCGGATTTCGGGGGCGAGCCGCAACCGGCCCCGCCCGTCCGTCACCGTGCCCAGGAACGACGCGCGCCGGAAGTTCAGCACCGGGATTCCGTGCGAGATGATCAGACTGTCGCGCTGCTCGAAGTCGTCCAGCGTCAGCAGCCCGGCCAAGTCGTGCCGGTCGATATCCTCGTAGCTGGACAGCTTGATCTGCTTGTCCTTGCGCTTGAGGAACTGGCGCAGCTCCTGGAATCCGGGGTTCGCGTCGCGCGCCATCTCCTTGACAGTCGAGTGCGTCCACTGGTTTCGCAGCCTCGCCTTGGCGATATCGAGTAGCTCGAGGTACGACAGGCCGTCAACGAAGCAGACGTGTTCGTGAATCGCCTGCAACGCGCGGTCGAATTTCGACGGCTTGTCGTATGCGTAACCGGAGTACACGCTCACGTCGCTGCAGTAGCCGAATTGCACCAGTTCCGGGAGCCTCGCCGTATCCTCGTTGACGTTTCGTAGCACGGCCTCGGGCAGTGTGCTGTGCTTGTCCGGGCCGGACCACGGGTGGATGCCGTGCAGCAGCACGTCGCGAATGGACACGCTCTCCGCGGTCCATCGCAGGCGGCGGAATTGCGGGATGTCCTCGTCCGGCTCCAGCCAGAGCTTGAAGGTCTGCAAAGTATTCATGCTGCCTTCCCTCCCAAACATTCCGCCGACTCGCCCGCCAACAGCGCTTCGAAGACCCGGATGTCCTCGCGGATGGCGTCCCCGATGGCCTTGATCGTGCGCGGGTTGATGTTGCCCGTGTCGACCAGTTCGGACACGCGGTGGTAGGCCACGAGCCTGGCCAGATCAGTGTCCTGATCCAGCAACTGTTCGACTTCATCGATGTACTCGACGGCGTCGCCTTCGAGCCGGGAGATGCACCGCGTGCTGAGCTCGCCCGGCGTGATCTTCGCGGAGAGCGACGCCATCAGCTCCCGCGGAACCGTGCCGGGACGCCGGGCCTCGACCTGCAGCGCCGTGTAGGCGAGCAGCGTCAGGTCCTTTTCCCCGGCCATGAGGTCGGTCCACGCCTTGGAGAGCGCCATCTCGCCCAGCGGCTGCGTGAGCAGCAATTCGGCCTTGCGCATCGGGTCCGGCGTGGTGAACAGCTCGTAGACCATGTTCACGCGGGACAATTCAGCACCCTCCTCGAAGTAGCTCGAAAGCAGGTCGAAGCAGATCTCCATCTTGTGCACCGCCTCCTCCCGCTTGAGCGACTCGTCGTTCAGGCCGACCGGGATGCTGGACTGCACGACGTAGCGCGCCGACGGCACGAAGCCGGGGACGCCGGACTGGAACACCTCGGCCTTGGCCAGTTCGATTGCTCGGTTGGCCAGCAGGTTGCGGTGGATGAACCCCAGCCGCCGCCCGTCCAGGGCGACTTCGCTCTTGGTCTCGCGCATGAGCAGGTCGGCGAACTTGGCCAGGAATTCCGCCAGGGTTCGCATCTGCTCCCGCAGGCGCAGGAAGTGCCCACCGGCGAGCACGAGGGTTTCCCGCATCTTCACTCCGACGTCCGCCACATCCGCTTTGGCCACCGTGCCCGCGGACACGCCGCCGGTCCACTCGGACAGGCTGGGCGCGTCGTCGCCGTTGATGTGCGTGGCGATCCGGATGCGGTCCCGCTCCTCCATCTGCAGCACGTCCGGCGGATAGAGGAAGAGCGCGAACCGGCCGATGAGCGCGTTGTCCAGCGCGTTGGTCGCGGAGTAGCTCATGGGGTTCATCGCCGCCCAGACCCATTTCACCTGCGTCGGGAAGCCCATGATCCTGCGGCTCCTGATAATCTCCAGCCACTTCGACTGCAGCTCCGGCACCGCGCGGTTCAGTTCGTCGATGAGCACGATCTCCTTGTCCCAGATGGTCACGGGACTCGGCACGTACTCGACAACGCCGTGCTTGAGCTTCTCCACGTTGGGATAGCCCAGCACGTCCTCGAACATGGCCTTCGATGCGTCATAAACCAGGAACTTCCGCCCCAGGGCCTGCGCCACCTTGTTGGCCACGTGCGTCTTGGCGCACCCGTGGTTGCCGATGAGCAGCAGCGGGTCGCCCGTGAGAAGCGACGCGAGCACGAGGTTCTCGTCCGCGTCCTTCCATCCGTAAATACCAAGTCGTTCCAACATCATGATCGTGTTCCCCTTTCATGTGGTGATGTCGCTTAGTTGCAGTACGTCTCCGAATGGCGCGAACTCGTCGCATTCGGTCTTGCCGCCGAAGAGGATGGTGAGGGCCAGCAGCTTTCGTTTCTTCAATTCCGTTTGTTTATCTCCGGCGAGGTTGGCGTGGCCGTCGGTGAGGATGACGGCCTTGTCGAGATTGCGTTCGATGATGCTCTCGGCGATGCAGTCGAAGTCGGTGCCGTACGTGGTTTGTACATGCCCGGCGAGTAGCGCCTTGAAGGGGACTTCGATGACCCTGTTGCTGAAAAGGAAAATGGTGGCCAGTTCGCGCCTCAGGTTCCGCAGCACGCCGATGATCTCGGGCAGGTGCTCGTTGACGCTGCCGGACACGTCGAGGTAGACGGCGAGGCCGCGCTCCTTGACGGCAACCCGCTGCGCACGGTTGTGGTAGTGGAACGGCACGATGCCCGCGGCGAGCAGGACGAGGTCCCGTTTCGAGGGGTGCAATGGGATCGGCGAGACGGTGATCGCGGGCCGGTGGACCTCCCGCCGGAACCGATCCACCTTGCGCTGCGTGGCGAACTTCCCGAGCAGGGCCTTGCGTATGGACAGGTGCGCCTTGATGGCGTCGAGGAACAGCGTGTAGACGTTCTCCCCGTAGCCCGCGCCCCGGTTCCCCGGCAGCTTCGCGGCGCTCCGCAGGTCGTCCGCGATGCGGCTCAGCGCTTCGCTCGGCAGGCCGTTCAGGCCGGAAGCCTCTTGTTCCTTGCCCTTCCCTGTGCCGTGCGATCCCAATAGCAGCACCTCCGGCACTTCCGTGGACGGCGTGAGCACCTTGAGGCTCTGGATGACCTCGCCGGTCGTCAGATGGATTTCGCCGCGCCTGGATCCGTAGAACGCGTCGTAGAGGCCGCTGTAGCGGCTGTCGTGCATCCGGCTCAGGGGGCGCAGCAGGCCCTCCATGCCGTGCGGCTCGTACATCCTCTTGAACAGGCTGCCCTCGCCGGACGGGCCGGGGAACAACAGGCTGATGCTCGCGTTGATGACCGCGTCCGCCGCGAGGTTCTCGAGGCGGCCGCCGTTGTGGATGAAGTGGCCGAACATCGGGTGCATGATCTCGTGCAGCACCAGGCAGAAAAGGTCCTCTTCGGTCGTAATGTACTTGTCGGCGAAGCCCGGGTTGTACCGGAGCGAGCCGTCGCGCGTGATGCAGGCCGTCGGGCAGCCCGTACTCTCCTCGACCGAGCGAACAAACGAGGCGATGAAGCTTTCGCGGCCGAGCGAATTGCGCAGGACGGCGCGGACGGTTTCGAGTGTGATCCTCATGATCAGGTCCCCCCGTCGAGGAACTCGGGGCGGCTGTCCTTGTATGAATAGAAGCCGCCGTCCGGCGCGAGAATCACGTGATCAATGAGCGGCACGTTCAGGATGGCCCCTGCCCGCGCTATCCGCTGTGTGATTTCATCATCCTCGCGCGAGGGAGTGAGGACGCCGGAAGGGTGATTATGCAGCAAGATGACCCCGTTGGCCCCGCTTCCTCCCGCGATCAGGGCGGCCTTGAATACCTCCCGCGGATGCACGAGCGTGGCGTTGAGGGTACCGATGCTGACGACCTGGCGGCCGATGGGCCGATTCTTCGTATCCAGGAAGATGACCACCATGTGCTCCCGGTCGGCCATGGCGATTTCCTTCATCTGA
>CAIXRL010000447.1 GCA_903921835.1 Candidatus Eiseniibacteriota bacterium
AGCCGGTCCTCCAGCGCGGCCAGGCGCCGGCGCTCGCTGAGCACGCCGCCGACCGCAGCCGGAGTCAGGCGCCGGTCCAGCGCGGCGACGACCTCGCGCCGGCGCGCGGGCAGGCGCGGAAACTCGCGCAGGCCGTAGGCCCGGGCGAGCGAGTCGAGCCGCTCGCGTGCGCCCCGGATTCCGGCGCGCACGCGGGCCTCGATGCGCTCGCGCGCGTCGTCGACGCGCTGCTGGAACGTGGCGAACACGTCGCGCACGCGGCGGAAGCCGTACTTGCCCTGCAGCTCCACGAGCGAGCGCCGGCGGTCCGCGATTGCCTCGCGCGCGGCACGTTCCAGGCGATCCTGCATCGCCTCCAGCCGGTGACGGACCTCCTCCGCGTCGCGCACCACGAGTTCGGCCGCATTGCTCGGGGTGGCGGCGCGGACGTCGGCAGCCAGGTCGGCCAGCGTCGTATCCACCTCGTGGCCGACCGCGGAGACGACCGGCGTGCGCGAGCCTGCGATGGCGCGCACGACCGGCTCCTCGTTGAAGGCCCACAGGTCCTCGAGCGAGCCGCCGCCGCGTCCGACGATCAGCACGTCGGCGCCGCCCCAGCGGTTGAAGCGGTCGATGGCCTGCGCGATCTCGCCGGCGGCGCCCAGTCCCTGCACCTTGACCGGGGCGAGCACGATCGCGATGCCCGGCCAGCGGGCCCGCAGGACCTTCACGATGTCGCGCACCGCGGCGCCGATCGGCGACGTGACCACGCCGACGCAGCCCGGGTAGCGCGGCAGCGTCCGCTTGCGCGCCGGGTCGAACAGGCCCTCGGCGGCGAGGCGGCGCCTGAGCTCCTCGAGTTGCAACAGCAGCGCTCCGAGTCCCGCGGGGCGCAGCTGACGAACGATGAGCTGGTAGTTCCCGCGCGGGGCGTAGACCTCGATCCGCCCGAACGCCTCGACCTCGTCGCCGTCGCGGGGCTCGAATGCGAGCCGTGCGGCCTCGGTGCGCCACATCGCGCACTGGATCACCGCCTCGGTGCCTTCCTTGAGGCTGAAGTAGACGTGCCCGCTCGGCGCGCGCTTGACACCCGAGACCTCCCCCTTCACCCACACGCCGGGGAACGCGTCGGCGAGCGTCTCCTTGATGGCGCGCGTGAGCTCGCCGACGGAGAGGATGCGGTCGTCCTGCTGCGGGATCAGCGTCATGGGTCGCCCGGGGTTCCGGCGTCGATCAGGTGCGCGCGCGCCCGGCGCTCTGGCGCTCGGCCGCGATCACGGTGTTGAGGACGACCAGCGCGACGGTCATGGGGCCGACGCCTCCGGGCACCGGCGTGATCGCGGAGGCGACGTGCTTCACGGCCTCGAAGTCCACGTCGCCGGTGAGGCGGCCCTTGCCCTTGCCGTCGGGAGGCGGCAGGCGGTGGATTCCCACGTCCACGACGACCGCGCCGGGCTTGACCCAGTCGGCGGTGACCATGTGCCGGCGGCCCACCGCGGCGACGATGAGGTCGGCCTGGCGTGCGAGCGCACGCAGCTCAGGCCCGCTGGCGCTGTGGCCGATCGTCACGGTCATGTTGCAGCCCTTGCCGGACAACAGTGTCGCCACGGGGCGGCCGACGATGTGGCTGCGGCCGAGCACGACGGCGTGCCGGCCCGCGAGTGGAACGTCCCAGTGCTGCAGCAACCGCACCACGCCCAGAGGTGTCGCGGGGACGAAGCCCGGAAGCCCCAGCGCAAGACGGCCGGCGTTCTCGGGGTGGACGCCATCCACGTCCTTGTGCGGCGGAATGGCCTCGAGCACGACCTGCCCGTCCGCGGGAAGCGCGAGCGGCAGCTGGACGAGGATCCCGTGGATGGCGGAATCGGCGCCCAGGGCGAGTACGCGAGCGACCACCTGGGCGGTCGTCGAGCCCGACGGGAACATGACGCGATCGACCTCGATGCCGGCGGCGGCGCACGCCTCGAGCTTCTTCTCCAGGTAGACCCGCGATGCGGGGTCCTCGCCGACCGACACGAGCGCGAGCCTGGGTTGCACGCCGGTCTCCGTGAGCGCGTGCACGCGCAGCCTGGCCTCGATGTGCACCGCTTCCGCGGGCTCGGCGCCCGTGAGCACTCGGCACGTGCCGGTCGAGGTCGCGTTCTTGTCGTAGGGGATCTGCAGCCGCTGGACGGATTGCGCGCGGCCGGTCAGGTCGTCGATCCGGACCAGCACGCCATTCAGCCGCACGTCACCGTCGGCGGGCACGAGCCGCTCGGGCAGCGAGGTGAGGAAGCGCTTGAGCGCGCCGTGGCGATCCATGCCGATCACGGAATCGAAGCCGCCGGTCATGCCGGCGTCGGAAACGAACGCCGTGCCCTTCGGCAGGATGCGGTCGTCGGCCGTCTGCACGTGCGTGTGCGTCCCCACCACCGCGCTCACGCGGCCGTCCAGGTGCCAGCCGAGGGCGATCTTCTCCGCGCTGGCCTCGGCGTGGACGTCCACGAACACGAGCTTCGCCTGGTCCCCGAGCGCCGCCAGCGCCGCGTCCACCGCGCGAAACGGGCAGTCGGCCTCCCGCATGAACACGCGCCCGAGCAGGTTCACCACGCCCACGCTCACGCCATTGCTCGCGCGGAAGACGCGCCATCCCATGCCGGGCGTGCCGGGCGGCAGGTTGGCGGGGCGCACGAGCCGGGGATCCTCGGCGATGAACTCGTGCCCGTCGCGCTTGTCCCAGAGGTGGTTTCCGCCGGTGAGCACGTCGCAGCCCGCTTCGAACAGCTCGCGCGCGGTGTCGCGCGTGACGCCCATGCCCGCAGCCGAGTTCTCGCAGTTGCAGATCACCAGGTGCAGGTCGTGACGGCGCCGCAGCTCGGGCAGCAGGTGCCGGACGGCCGCGCGGCCGGGTGAGCCGATCACGTCGGCGATGAACAGGACGTTGGTCATGTGGTGTGGGCCTCGCGGGGGGCGGTCAGCGGCTCGGACGCAGGAAGAAGAGGTTCATGGTGGTGTCTCCGATCCCGGCGTTGAGCTGGTTCGGGCAGTCGGGCGG
>CAIXRL010000448.1 GCA_903921835.1 Candidatus Eiseniibacteriota bacterium
CGTTTCCTGCACCACTGCCCCCGGCGCGGAACATCGCGCCGGGGCAGTCGCGCGCACGCCCGGCCCGGGCCAACCCGCCGCGGCGCGGTCCGGAGGCGGCCGCGGCAGACGGGCATGACGCCGGCCGGCGTCCACGCGTGGCGGGACGAGTCGCGCGGCGGCGGACCGGGCCGCCGCTGGAGTTCGAGACGCGCCGACCGATGCGCCCCAACGAGTTCGCGCGTCGGGAGACGGCGCCGGCGTCCCGCGCTCCACGGTCCGGCGGACCCGCCACCGGGCTGCCGGCGGCGCGGCGCGCTCAGGATGGGCATTGACGCCGCTTCCGGTGGGGATATCGTCTGCCGGGCCGGGCGCCCCGGCGCCTTCCTCGGTTCTCCGGATACGCCGCAGATCCCCAGCACATGCGTTGCGTCGCCGGGGTGCGCCCGCAACAGGGGGAACGATGAACTTCGTTCAGACGATCCGAAGAGGATCGCGCCTCGTCGATGCGATCGATGCCGAACTCGTGATCATCGAGATCGTGCGCAACGCGATGGCCAGGCCCACGCATCTCGTGGCGCGCACCGCGACGCACAGGGATCCGATCCTCTATTGGGCCGCGGGGGCGCCGGCGAATGTTCCGCCCGGGACGTCGGCATACGCGCGCGAGGTGGTGTGGTCCACGGCGGACCTGCTCGCAGGAGAGAAGCTGCGCATCGAGCCCAGGTCCGGGCAGGACGGCTTCTTTCAGTGGGAGTCCTTCGAACTCGACGACCGCCATTTCGCCGTCAGCAGCGGCCCGGTGACGACGAATACCGTGCGCGGGCCCCGGCAGGCGTGGGCCTGCGAGATCGTGCTCGACAGCCCGAGGCTGACAAGGCTGATGACGCTCGATCACGTCATCTTCATCGCCGAGGAGCCGTAGGCGGCGCCTTTCGAAGTGCCGCCGTCTCACGTGGTCGTGGATGTGGCGGCGGCACCGGCGGGCGACGATCGCGGCGGATGGGTTCGGAAAGGCTCAGGTGCACCCGGGCGCGAAGCCGGAGCGAAGCGGGGCCGCGGCTCGGCGCGAGCGCCTCGTTCCGTTCTCCCCATTTCCGTGTCCGGCCTGCGGTCGCTCCCCGACTGCGAAATGGCGGCAACTGCGAGACATCCGGCGTTGGCGTGAACCAGCGACCACTCGCCGCGAGGGGTGCCGACTCCCCGGCTCCGTCATTGCGCTTGCTACGTGGCGGCGCGGGAGTACGGTGCGGGTGCCCCACGCGTGATGTTCGCGGCGGGCCCGTCGGAATCGTGACGGCGAATGCGGTGGTGTTCCGGGAGCCGGGCCTGGGGGTCGGTTTCCGCACGAGGCGTCTTCCATGACGCAGCGGAACGTGCAGTTGCCGTCGGATCATCCTCGGCTGCAGGTCGGGCTGGCCGTCGCGGCGTTGCTCGCGATCGTGCCCACGCTGGCCGTCGAGTTGTCCGGCTCGCCGCTGAACGTGTTCGAGGTGAAGGGCTACCTCGTCTTTCACAACGTCTGCGAGTTCTTCAGCATCATGGTGTCGCTGTCGATCTTCGGCGTCAGCTGGTTTGCGCACGAGCAGTCCAGGGATCGCCATGCGCTGTTCCTGGGTTGCGTCTTTCTTGTCAGTTTTCAGAATGATGGGACCCCCGCAGGGCCAGATTTGCAGAATCATTCCCCCCCCTCTGAGCTGAGATTTTCAGAACCATTCCCCCCCCCC
>CAIXRL010000449.1 GCA_903921835.1 Candidatus Eiseniibacteriota bacterium
CGACGTGTACAAGGGCCGCGTCAACGCCGTGCTGCCCGGCATGCAGTCGGCGTTCGTGGACCTCGGCCTGGCCCGCACCGGCTTCCTGCACGCCTCCGACCTCGCCGAGTCGCTCAACGCGCTCGAGGACCTCGCCGACGCGGACGACGCGGCCGGCGACCGCCAGAAGCGCAAGCGCGCGCCAGTGCCCAAGATCGAGGACCACCTCAAGAAGGGCCAGGAGATCCTGGTCCAGATCACGAAGGAATCGATCGGCACCAAGGGCCCGCGCGTGACCCAGCAGATCAGCCTGCCCGGCCGCTTCTGCGTGCTCATGCCGGGCGTGGACCACGTCGGCGTCTCGCGCCGGATCGAGGACCGCGCCGAGCGCCAGCGCATCAAGGCGATCATCCACGACCTCAAGCCCAAGGGCGTCGGCCTGATCGCGCGCACGGCGGGCGAGGGCAAGGGCGACACCGAGTACGCCGCGGACATCAAACACCTGGCGCGGCTGTGGCAGAAGATCGAGAAGAAGTCGGCGGGCTCGCGCGCGCCGGCGCTCGTGCACCGCGAGCTCGAGATGACCGCCAGCCTGATCCGCGACCTGTTCACCGACGACGTCGAGGAGGTATTCATCGACGACAAGGACTCCTTCGGCGAGATCGAGCGCTATCTCAAGGCCGTCTCGCCGGAGCTGGCCGACCGCGTCAAGCTCTACAAGAGCAAGGACCCGGTGTTCGACGCGTTCAACATCGAGTCGCAGATCGAAAAGACCTTCGAGCGCAAGGTGTGGCTCAAGAAGGGCGGCTACATCTGCATCGACCACGCCGAGGCCCTGGTCGCCGTGGACGTGAACACCGGTCGCTTCACCGGCAAGAAGAACCAGGAAGAGACGATCTTCCGCACCAACATGGAAGCCGCGGTCGAGGTTCCGCGCCAGCTGCGGCTGCGCGACATCGGCGGCATCATCGTGGTGGATTTCATCGACATGGAGAACGACTCGAACAAGCGCGCGGTGCTCGACACGCTGCGCACCGAGCTGCGCAAGGATCGCGCACGCACCAAGGCGTTCGCGGTGAGCGAGCTGGGCCTGATCGAGATGACGCGGCAGCGCGAGCGGTCGAGCCTGCTGCACTACTACACCGAGGACTGCCCGACCTGCGGCGGACTGGGCAAGGTGCCGAGCAGCGAGACCATGCTGGTCAAGCTCGAGCGCGCCATGCGCCGCGTGATGGCGATGGGCAGCCACAAGCGCGTCACCGTGAAGGTGGCGCCGGACGTGGCGCTGTACTTCGTCGAGACGGAGGCGCGCCGCTTCGCCGAGCTGGAGAAGCGCTTCAAGATCGGGATCGACCTCAAGGACGATCCGCAGCTCAAGCGCGGCGAGATGAAGATCCTGAGCGACAAGAAGCACGACCTCACCAAGCAGGTCGTGGGCGCGGTGCCGGGGACGTAGGCCGCGGCGGACGCCGCAGCGAAGAAGACGAGAGCGCCCCGGCGGCCCACGCTGCCGGGGCGCTTTGCTGCGTTGGGGGAGCGCGGGGTGCGGTTGGTCCGCGATTTCCCCCTTGACGCCAAATCGGACGCGGGTTGGCGAGACGCGGGAGTGTGTTGCTGGCGGCTTTCCAGCGTGCGACAGGCGCCCATGCGCGGTGCGCCCTCACGAGCTTGAACATCGTTCTCGCGCGGCGCGGCGTTGTGAGGCGTGCGTGCGCGTGGGGGCGCCGAAAACACGCATGCGAAGATACGCACGTGCCCCCGCGACTCGCCCCCGCTGTGGATTCCGCCATGCAGCCGTACTCGCTTTCGCACCTCGCCAATCACGTCCTGCTCCATGACCTGGCCGCCCTCGTTTCACAGGACCGCACCACGACTGCTGCGCTGCTTGCCCACCTCGCCGAGGTGGACGAGCGCCGGCTCTACCTGCCGGCCGCGTATTCCTGCATGCACGCGTGCTGCGTGGGCGAGCTGCGCATGTCCGAGGACGCCGCTTTCAAGCGCATCCAGGCGGCGCGCACGGCGCGGGAGTTCCCGGCCATCTTCGCCGCTCTGGCGGAGGGCGCGCTGAACCTGACCAGCGTGCTGCTGCTCCGGCCGCATCTCACCGCGGAGACGGCGAAGGACCTGCTGGCGGCGGCAGCGTACAGGACCAACAAGGACCTGGAACTCCTGCTCGCGGAGCGTTTCCCAAGGCCGGACCTGGCGACCTTCGTCCAGGCCATCGAGCCGGCGGACGCCGGAGAGTTGCCGGCCGCGCGGGACGAGGGAGTGGCCACGGCTCAACTGGCCGCGCGGCTAGTTGACTCGAATACGCCGCGCGCCAGGGTCACGCCGCTTTCGCCACAGCGGTTCGCGGTGCAGTTCACGTCCGACGAGGCCGGGCACCGCGACCTCGTGGAAGCGCAGGCGCTGCTCGGGCGCGCGGTGGCCTCCGGAGACGTTGCCGAGGTGTTCAAGTGCGCGCTGCGCGAGTACGTCCGGCACCTGAAGCGGCAGAAGTGCTCCGCCACGGACCGCCCGCGGCCCTGCTCGCGACACCGAGCTTCGGATCCCCGGCATGTTCCCGCCGCGGTCGAGCGCGCCGTGTGGGAGCGCGACGGCAACCCGTGCACGTTCGTGAGCGACCAGGGCCACCGCTGCGCGGAGCGATCAGGCCTGCAGCTCGACCACGTGATCCCGGTCGCGCGCGGCGGCGAGTCGACGGAACGGAACCTTCAATTGCGCTGCGCTCCGCACAATCAGCACGCGGCCGATCTCGCTTACGGGAAAGGCTTCATGGACGAGAATCGCAGCGAGGCCAGGCGCCAGGCCGCCGAAGCGAAGGCGCAGAAGGCCGTTGCCGACGCCGCCAGGGCCCGCGAGCGTGCGGCCGCAGCGGAAGAACTTGCCGCGGCGAGCGACGTGATCCCCGGCCTCAAGATCCTCGGCTGCTGCAGCGACGACCTGCGCTACGCCGCCAGGCTGTGCGCGGCCATTCCCGACGGGTCGACCGATGTGCGCATGCACCACGTGATCAAAGCCCTCGGCCGGGCCAACATGAGCC
Source organism: Candidatus Eiseniibacteriota bacterium (assembly GCA_903921835.1). Classification (GTDB taxonomy): domain Bacteria; phylum Eisenbacteria; class RBG-16-71-46; order RBG-16-71-46; family RBG-16-71-46; genus CAIXRL01. The sequence goes on from CAIXRL010000449.1 coordinate 3,023, forward strand.
GGCTCACGCACGTCGCGCGAAGTCCGAACTGATGCGGCGGCTGGACGGCCGCTCGCGACCATGGGCCGTCGGCACCGGGGAGCAAGGCGTGAGCATCGCCTTCCTCATGCGCCGTCATCGCCGCTGCGCCCTACGGCATCACGATGCGAAAGCTCAGCGGCCGCTGCAGCCGCTCGAAGCCGGATCGCGAGGGGTGCGCCATGTCGGCGATCACGCGCTCGAGCCCATGGAGCGCATTGAGCTCGAAGATCATCTCGCGGTCGACCGGCGGGCCGTCCACCACCATGATGATGCGCACCGGCCGGCGCAGCAGGTTCCACGCGGCCGCCTGCGCTCGCGTTTCGGGGTAGCCGGGGAGCACGACGATCAGGTCGGCGCCCTCGGGCAGAGCCATCTGCGCCAGCGGTTGCAGCGTATCCACGCCGGCCGGCCAGGCGGGCAGTTGGAGCAGCACATGGCCGACGCTCTCGAGGTAGGCCAGATCGTGGATCTCGGCGGCGCTCGGGATGGGCGTGAAGACCACCGTGGCTCCGAAGCCCAGGTCGGCGCTTTCCAGGAGCAGCGGGGGCTGCGCGGGGGCGGGCGCGAGCAGGGCAGCGGCCGAGTCGGGGCCTGCTGCCGCGCTCGCCAGGGCGGGAGCCGGGGCGCCAATCGCGATCCCGAGCAACGCCGAGGCCAGCGCCAGCGACGCGAACGTCTTGGGATTCATGGACTTCCTCCAATCGTACGGGGTGACAGGATAGCTCAACGCGCCGGCTTCGGTCGTTGACACCCCGCCGGGGGGCATGGTACAAACATGTGCTCCGAATCCATCCCAGAGGCATAACGAGGCCGCTGGGTCCTCGGCGTGCGTGACGCCCCTGCAAGGGGGGCGGCCCGCCGAAAAGACGTCCCTGCGGTCCCAGGAGTTCCTATTTCATGTACGCGATCGTGGACATCAACGGCATCCAGACCAAGGTCACGCCGGACGCGGTGCTCGAAGTGGCCGCGTTCGATGGCGAGCCCGGCGCGAAGTTCACCTTCGACAAGGTGCTCCTCGTCGGCAACGGCGACAAGATCTCCATCGGCCAGCCCAGCATCGCGGGCGCTTCGGTCGCGGTCGAGATCCTCGAACATCTGCGCGGGCCCAAGCTCCGGATTTTCAAGTTCAAGCGTCGGCGGGCGTATCGCCGCCGCAAGGGTCACCGCGACGAAATCACGCGTATTCGCGTCACCGCCATCACGGCGTAACGGGGTCTACTCGCAATGGCTCATAAAAAAGGTCAGTCCTCGTCGAGGAACGGCCGCGATTCCAACGCCCAGCGGCTCGGCGTGAAGAAGTTCGGCGGTGAGGCCGTCCGGTCCGGCATGATCATCGTCCGCCAGCGTGGCACCGTCATCCATCCCGGTCAGAACGTTGGCCGCGGCAAGGACGACACGCTGTTCGCGCTCGCGGATGGCAAGGTTGAGTTCAAGCGCTTCGGCAAGACGCGCAAGAAGGTGCACGTGCTGCCGGTGCCGGCCGAAGTCAACTAGTCCGCATTATTCATGAACCGCGAGCCGAGAGTGCGAGATGTGCGTCAGCCGCAAGAAGATCGGCCGGCCGCGCCGGAACCGTGTTAGAGACACGATGAGGACAGCGGCCGGTCGAGCTTCGCAGCGGATGGCGCGCAGATCGCGCTCGCAGGCCGCGGGCTCATGAATAATGCGGGCTAGTCCGGGCCAGGTCGCTACCGCATTACCACACGCCGCCAGCGGTCGTTCGCGACCCCTGGCGGCGTTCGTCGTTGTCAATGAAACCCGCTCACCAGGAGGGATCCCGTGAAGAACAAGGTCGCCGTCATCGGCGCTGGAAACGTGGGTGCGAGCGTGGCGCTCTACGTCGCGGAGCGTGGGCTCGCCGACGTCGTGCTCATCGATCGCCCGGAGATGGAAGGCATGCCGCAGGGCAAGGCGCTGGACATGCAGCAGAGCGCGCCGCTGTGGCACAAGGGCGGACGCATCGAGGGCGCCACCGACCTCGCCGCCGTGAAGGGCGCCGACGTCGTCGTGATGACCGCCGGCTTCCCGCGCAAGCCCGGCATGTCGCGCTCGGACCTGCTGAAGATGAACGCGGACATCATCCGACCCGCCGCCGAGGCCGTGAAGCAGCACGCTCCCAACGCGTACGTCGTCGTGGTGACGAACCCGCTGGACGTCATGGCCTGGTACTTCTGGCACGTCACGGGCTTCCCGAAGCACCGCGTGCTCGGCATGGCCGGCATCCTGGACTCGGCCCGCTTCCGCGCGTTCCTCGGGCTGGAACTGGGCGTCTCGGCGGCCGACGTGCAGGCGATGGTGCTGGGCGGCCACGGCGACTCCATGGTGCCGCTGCCCGCGTACACCACCGTCGGCGGCATCAGCGTCGCCGACCTGATCCCGGCCGACCGGCTCGCCGCGATCATCGAGCGCACGCGCAACGGCGGCGCCGAGATCGTGAAGCTGCTCAAGACCGGCTCGGCGTACTACGCGCCGGCCATGAGCGCGGTCGAGATGGTCGAGGCCATCCTCACCGACCAGAAACGCCTCGTGCCCTGCTCGGTCCTGCTCGAGGGCGAGTACGGCCTCGAGGACCTGTTCATCGGCGTGCCGGTGATGCTCGGCGGCAGGGGCGTCGAGAAGATCGTGCCGCTCAAGCTCTCCGACGCCGACCAGGCCGCGCTGGCGAAGTCGGCAAAGGATGTCGCCGAGATGATCGCCGAGCTGAAGGGCTGAGTTCCGGAAGTCGCGCGCGCCGCCCCCGGAGCACCGGGAGCGGCGCGCGACGGTTGCGGATCCCTTGCGGAGGCTGACCCATGCGCGCCGAATGGACCACCGTGCTGTTGCTCGCCGCGAGCAACGTGTTCATGACGATCGCGTGGTACGGGCACCTGAAGAACATGCGCGACAAGCCGTGGTTCGTCGCCGCGCTGGTGTCGTGGGGCATCGCGCTGTTCGAGTACCTGCTGCAGGTGCCCGCGAACCGCATCGGGCACCGCGTGATGAGCGTTCCGCAGCTGAAGATCCTGCAGGAGGCGATCACGCTCACGGTGTTCGTGCCGTTCGCGATCCTGTTCCTCAAGGAGCGTCCCCGCCTCGATTTCCTGTGGGCGGGGCTGTGCATGCTGGCCGCGGTGTGGTTCGTGTTCCGGGGATCGGCGGCGCGTTCCTGACGCCGTGGCGCGACCCGCAGGAGGCAATATGTCGGACGTGTCGCAGCAACGCTGGACGGCGGTGGACGACTACGTGGGCCCGCTGCTCGCGCCGCACGACGACGTGCTGGAGGCGGCGCTCGCAGCCAGCGCGGCGGCGGGACTGCCGGCCATCCAGGTTTCGGCCGCGCAGGGCCGCCTGTTGCAGCTGCTGGCGCAGGCCAACGGCTCGCGCCGCATCCTGGAGATCGGCACGCTGGGCGGCTACAGCACCCTCTGGCTGGCGCGCGCGCTGCCCGCGCGCGGCACGCTGGTCACGCTCGAGTTCGATCCGATGCACGCCGCGGTGGCGAAGGCGAACATCGCCCGAGCAGGCCTCGCCGGGTGCGTCACTCTGCGCGTCGGCGCCGCGCTCGAGACGCTGCCGCGACTCGAGGCCGAGGGCGCGGGACCGTTCGACTTCGCGTTCGTGGACGCCGACAAGGAGCACATGGCCGAATACGTGGCCTGGGCGATCCGGCTTGCGGCGCCCGGCGCGCTGATCGTGGCGGACAACGTGGTGCGCGAGGGCGCGGTGGCCGACGCGGCCAGCACGGACGCGCGCGTGATCGGCGTGCGCCGCATGCTGGCGCAGGTGGCCGCGGACCCGCGCGTCACGGCCACGGTGGTGCAGACGGTGGGGGCGAAGGGCTACGACGGTTTCGCGCTGATCCGCACGGCGGGCTGATTCGCGGCGGTGGCGCGTGCAGGCCGCGCCGCGGCGTTCAGCCGAAAAACAGGTAGCTGACCAGGATCGCCGCGACCACGCCGGCCAGCTCCGACGACAGCGCGCAGCCCAGCGCGTGCCGTGTCTTCTTCACGCCCACCGAGCCGAAGTACACGGCGAGCACGTAGAACGTGGTCTCGGTGCTGCCCTGGATCACGCACGACAGCCGGCCGGGGAAGGAATCGGGACCGAACGTCTTCATGGTCTCGACCATCATGCCGCGCGCGCCGCCGCCCGAGAGCGGCTTGATGAGCGCGACGGGCAGCGCGTCCACCCAGCGCGCGTCGGTGCCCAGCAGCGCGACGCCCTGCTTGATCGCGCCGAGGATCGCCTCCAGCGCGCCGCTCGCGCGCAGCGCGCCCACGGCGACGAGGATGGCGACCAGGTAGGGGATGATCCCGGTCGCGACCGTGAAGCCATCCCTGGCGCCCTCGACGAACGTCTCGTAGAGCGGCACGTGGCGCCGCGCGCCCGCGGCCAGGAACAGCACGATCACCGAGAGCAACAGTGAGTTGGCGAGCACCGCCGACTGGGTCGCCACGGTCGCGGCGTCGAGGCGCGCGAAGTACCACACCAGGCCGCCGACGATCGCGGTCAGCGCGCCGAGCCAGCCCAGCACGACGCGGTTCCACAGGTTGATCTTCTGCACGAACGAGGTGACGAGCAGACCTGTCATGACGCTGCAGTACGTCGCGATCAGGATGGGCACGAAGACGTCGGTCGGGTCCTTGGCGCCCATCTGGGCGCGGAAGGTGAAGATGGTCATGGGCAGGATGGTGACCGACGAGGCGTTGATCACCATGAACAGCACCATCTCGTCGGTGGCGCGGTCGGGCTCGGGGTTGAGGCTCTGCAACTCCTTCATGGCCTTCAGTCCGAGCGGCGTCGCGGCGTTGTCCAGCCCGAGCATGTTGGCGCTGAAGTTCATCACCATCGCGCCGCTCGCGGCGTGGCCCGGAGGGATCCCCGGGAACAGCCGGCGGAACAGCGGCGCGACGATGCGGGCGATGCCCTCGATGACGCCGCCCTTCTCGCCGATCTTCATCAGCCCCAGCCACAGGCTCATCACGCCGGTCAGGCCGATCGCGATCTCGAAGCCCGTCTTCGACGAGTCGAACAGGGAGGCCACCACGGCGCGCAACACGTCGGGATGACCGCCCACCGTGGCCTGCAGCACGGCGGCGAGGAAGGCGATCAGGAAGAACGCGGCCCAGATCCAGTTGAGCATGGTGGGGCAGATTGCAGGGTGGACGTGGCGGGCGCAAGTGCCGAGACCGTCTCGGGCGGGGCCGCATGCTTCGTTCGGCCCGACCCGCGACGGCGAGCCGCTGTGCTAGTCTCTGGCGGGTTCTCGGAGACTCCCCTCTTTCCGCACCCCTCCGGGGCGGACAGGTGATCCATGAGCAATCCCACGCCGATGGAGTTCCCGACCCAGTCCCGGCTGGAGGACGCGCTGCGTTCGCTCCGGCAGGAGGTCGCGGAACGCAAGCGCGCCGAGGCGGCGCTGCAGGCGAGCGAGGCCAACTTCCGCGCCTTCTTCAACACGGTCCAGGACATCCTGATCGTGGCGAGGCCGGAGGGGAGCATTCTCTTCGCGAACGACGCCCTCGAGCGGCTGCTTGGATTCGGCTCCGACGACGTGAAGACGATGCACGTGCTCGACCTGCACCCGTCGGACCGGCGCCTCGAGGCCGAGGCCATCTTCGGCGCCATGTTCCGGGGGGAGCGGACGTTTTGCCCGCTGCCGTTGATGAAGAAGGACGGGGAACTGCTGCCGGTCGAGACCCGCGCGTGGATCGGGCAGTGGAACGGCGAGGATTGCATCTTCGGACTGGTGAAGGACATGAGTGCCGCGCGCGAGGCGGAGCAGCGCTTCGAGTCGATCTTCCAGTCGAACCCGTCGCTGATGGCGCTCTCGAACATCGAGGGCCAGTTCACGCACGTGAACGATACCTTCCTGCGAAAGCTGGGCTATACGCGCGAGGATGTGCTCGGCAAGGCCGCTACTGAACTCAGCCTGTTTCCCGAGCCCGGGCATCAGGCCGCAGCGGCGGCCCTGCTGGCCGAGCACGGTCGGCTGATCGATTTTCCGCTGCAGGTGCGTCGCAAGGACGGTGCCCTGCTCCACGGCCTGTTCTCGGGACGCGCGATCCAGGCGGCGGGGCAGCCGTTCTTCCTGACCGTGATGGCGGACATCACCGAACTGGTCGACGCGACCGACGCGCTGCGCGAGAGCGAGGGGCGCGCGCGCGCGCTGCTCGACGCGCTGCCCGACATGATGTTCCGGCTCAATCGCGAAGGGGTGTTCATCGACTACAAGGCGGATGAGGGCGACATGCTCGTCAGCGGCGACGGACTGATCGGACGCCGGGTCGGCGAGGTCCTCCCGCCCGAGTTCGCCGCCCTGGCGATGCGGCGCTTGAGCGAGACGCTGGCGTCCGGCTGCCTGACCGTCTTCGAGTACCAGCTGTCCCTCCCGGACCGGGGCCTTCGCGACTACGAGGCCCGCATGGTCGTGAGCGGACCCGAAGTAGTCACCGCCATCGTGCGCGACATCACCGAACGCAAGCGCGCCGAAGAGTTGCGCGCGCAGCTCGAGGAGCAGCTGCGGCAGGCGCAGAAGATGGAATCCGTGGGCCGCCTGGCCGGCGGCGTGGCGCACGACTTCAACAACATGCTCGGCGTCATCCTGGGCCGCGCCGAGATGGCGCTGGCGCAGGTGGCGCCGGAGCACGAGATCCACCTCGACCTCGAGGAGATTCGCAGTGCGGCGTCGCGCTCGGCGGACCTGACGCGGCAGCTGCTGACGTTCGCGCGCCGCCAGACCATGGAGCAGCGCGTCCTCGACCTCAACGAGATCACCGCCGACATCCTCAAGATGCTCGAGCGCCTCGTGGGCGAGAACATCACGGTGTCGCTGAAGCAGCAGGAACGCCTGTGGCAGGTGAAGACGGACCCGTCGCTCGTCGACCAGATGCTGACGAACCTCTGCGTGAACTCGCGCGCCGCCATCGACGACATAGGGCACATCACCGTCGAGACCGCCAACTGCGTGCTCGACGGGGCGTTCTGTACCCTGCACCCGGAGTGCACGCCCGGCGAATACAGTCAGCTGAGCGTGTGCGACGACGGGCACGGTATGGACGCGGAGACGATGGAGCACATCTTCGAGCCGTTCTTCACCACGAAGGGCGTCGGCGAGGGCACCGGGCTTGGCCTGGCGGCCGTCTACGGCGCCGTGCGCCAGAGCAACGGCTGCATTACGGTGGAGAGCGTCAAGGGGCACGGCACGATGTTCCGCATCTACCTGCCGCGGCACCTGGGCGACCCGGGCCACGCGGCCAACGACGCCGCGCCCGACCCGGCGGCCGCCCGCGGGCGCACGGTCCTGCTGGTCGAGGACGAACCGCTCCTGATGTCCCTGTGCCGCGAGGTGTTGTCGCGCAGCGGCCACACCGTCCTCACCGCGGAAGCGCCGCACGAGGCGCTGCGGCTGGCCACATCGCACACAGGTGACATCCACCTGCTCGTGACCGACGTCGTCATGCCCGGGATGAACGGCCGCGAACTCGCGCGCGAACTGCAGGCGAAGCGGCCCGCGCTCGGGCTGCTGTTCATGTCGGGCTACCCCGCGGAAATCATCGGGCGCCACTGCGTGCTCGAGAAGGGCGAGAACTTCCTGCAGAAGCCATTCACGCTCGACCGCTTCCGCAGCAAGGTGAGCGAGGTTCTCCGCCAGGACGCGACGAGCGCCTGACGACGGGACCGACGCCCTCACGCTCCGGCATTGCGGTGGTCTTCGCGCCCGCACGGGCCGGGCCAGCCTGGCTCCCATGATCAGCGGACCGATCCTGCGTGTGCA
>CAIXRL010000450.1 GCA_903921835.1 Candidatus Eiseniibacteriota bacterium
AGGCCCGATCTGCCCGTCCTGCCGGTCGACCGGTTCTTCGGCTTCAAGAAAGCCATCGAGGAATACCACCTCGACTTCGACGACTCGATGCGATGCAGGCTCTCGCTCTCGGACGAGGGGGAGGCCCTCGGCTCGGTCGAGCGCCTGGTCCGAGACCACCCGGACATCACCGCGATCTTCGCCCTCGACGACGACGTAGCCGTCCGGATAGCGGAGATGCTGCGGCGGCTGGGGATCGGCGTGCCCGAGCGCGGTCGTGAACGCGGGCAGCCCCGCACCCGACGACGAATCCGCGACCTGCTGCAGCGCGCGCAGGACGTTGACGAGCACCGCGGGGTCCGCGTCCTTCAGCGCGCCCAGCAGCGCCGGCGTCGCCAGGCGCGACTTCTGGCGGCCCAGCGTGCGGGCGGCGTGCGCACGCACCAGCGGCTCCGGGTCGGCGAGCAGCGGCGCAACCGCGGGCACGACGCGCGCGGGCAGCGGCAGCTTCTCGAGCGCGTACACGATGCGCCAGCGCACCCCGGCGTCGGGCTCGCTCAGGTCGGCGATCAGCGCGCCGGCCGCGCTGGTGTCGGCGAGACGCCAGAGCGCCACCGCGGCCTCGCCCCGCAGGCGCGGTGAGCGCCCGTCGAGGCGGGCCGCCACCGCGGGTGTGGCGCGCGGGTCGCCCAGCTTGCCGAGCGCCTCGATGGCGAGCCGCACGACCTCGGCGTCCATGTCGCCGAGCTGGGCGATCAGCGACGGTCGCGCCTCGCTGCGGCCCAGCTGTCCGAGCGCGAACACGCCCTCGCGGCGCACGTCCCTGGACGGGTCGTCCAGCATGCCGATGAGCGCGTCCGCCGACGTCGAGTCCTGCAGCCGTCCCACCGCCAGCGCGGCGCGCGCGCGCACCCCGGCCAGGTCGTCGTTGAGAAAGCCGCGCAGCTCGCCGTCGGACCCGCGGCGCTGGTCCTCGGCGATGGCGATCGACCGGTACGGGCTGGGCGCCGCCGCGGCATCCGCGCCGTGCGCTCGCGCCGCGTGCGCTGCCGGCGCGAACGCGAGCAACGCCCCGAGCATGACCGGCATTGCGGCCCGCTTCACGGAAGCCTCCTACGGCGTCAGCTGCGTGGGAATGTCCACGTGGCGCGGCCGGCGCAGCTTCACGAGACGACCGAGCTGGTCGGCGTGTTTCCCGGCCGAGGTCGTGACCCTCACCCGGTAGAGGTAGATGCCGTTCGCGATCTCGGCGCCCTCGGCGTCCCTGCCGTCCCACGGCACCTGGTAGTAGCCCTCCGTCTGGCCGTGCGAGAGCGAGGTCCAGATGCGCCGTCCGCTGACCGTGTACACCGAGATGAGCACGTCGGCGGGATCGGAGCTGAGCAGGTAGTACGAGAACATCGTGCCCCGGAGCGTGGTCACGGTGCCGTCGTCGAACGGGTTCGGGAATGCCAGCAGGTTCTCGATCATGACCTGGCCGGGATCGGTCGTGACCCTGAAGTGCCGCGGCAGGCCGGCGCCTCCCTTGACCGTGATCACGAGCGCGTACGCGCCCTTCGCGTACGGAGCCTCCCGCGGCCACGTCAGGATCCACTCGCGTCCCGTCGCGTCGCCCGGCGCGGCCTTGGCCGTGTACGCCAGGTTGACGCCGTTCAGGGTCACGGTCACGTCGGCCCGCGGATCGATCGGCGCAGGTGACAGCATCTGCAGGGACAGGTCCGCCAGCGGCGAGACCTCGTCGTTGTCCAGCAGCGGCCGGTCCGACGAGCGCAGCAACGCGTCGAGCCCGAACCTGGCGGTGAACATGCCGGCCAGCCCGTCGCGGTCCTTGACGCGGAACACGAAGTTGCGGGTCTGCGCGGGCATGTGCGTGCCGTACGTGAGCCGGTACCGTCGGCCGCCGTACGTGCCGCCGCGCACGGTGTCGGGGAATGCCGGGTCCAGCGCGTACTGCGACGGGGACACCAGCGTGTCCGGACCGCCGGAGTTCACGTACAGGTTGACGCTGTCGAGCCTCGCCGTGGAAACGAGGTCCGCGACCAGCGTGAGCGTGTCGGTAACCGTGCGCAGGTGCACGGGCTGCCCGTCGATGACGCTGTCGCCATTGGCCCGCACGACCAGCTGGGGCCGGCCGATCGAGACGCGTGTCGCGGGATCGCCCAGCAGCGTGTAGGTGACCGCGACCCCGCGCACGGACTCGTTGCCGAGGACAGCGGGCGACATGAAGTGCAGGAACGCCGAGTTCACCACCTCGCCCAGCACGACGCGTGAGCCGTTGTCCCAGAGCTGCGGATCGCGCGGCGGACTGGCGAACATGGCGCGCGCCAGCTCGACGTTGATGTGGCTCGAATCGTCGCTCGGCACGACCTCGTAGCAGGTGGACGCCCACGACGCGACGGCGCCGCCCCCCGGCAGCGTCACCATGTCCTCGCCGATGCAGCCGCCGAGCGGGCCCAGCGGATACGGCTCGCCGGTCTGGCGGGCGAACATGTTCGCGTGACAGCTGAACGCCGAGAAGATCAACGGCTTGCCCGTGTTCGCGAACAGCCACTTGTCGTCGCTGCCCGGCGCATCGTTCTGATTGACGTACAGGTCCTCGTGCGTCAGCACGTACTCGTTCGCGTGTCCCTGGAAGTTCCACCACAACGTGCCGCTGTTGAGGTGCGAGAGAAGCTGCGGCATCACCCCGGCGTGCGTGCGTTGCCGGGTCGCCTGCAGGTCCGGGCGGCAGGTATCGCCGGACGCTGTGGAGTAGGGCTCGCTGGCGAGGTAGTCGCGCAGGTTCCAGTTCTCGACGTTCATCTGCGACAGACCGGCGTCGCGCAGCACGATGGAGCGAACCTTCTGATTCAGGCCGACGAAGTTCCGCTCGTTGCCGCTCCAGCAGTAGCTCGAGCCGGCGTTGAGGACATACTCGTCTGTGGAGAACGCGTCGTCCGCGCTCAGGAGGAGGTGCCGCCGCCAGGCCTGATCGCCCGAAAGGTCCTCGTACGCGACGATCTTGCCCACCACAGCCTGCACCTCCGCCAGCGAGTTCACGGGCAGCCGCCCGATCATCAGCTCGGGAATCACGGGGGAGTTCGACAGGATCGGGTCGCAGTTGCCGGTGATGCAGCCGTAGAGGTTGTCGCTCACGGTGACCTCGAACTCGGAGCCCCCGGCCAGGCCCACGGGGCCCGGCACCGGGTTCGTCGGGATCCAGTCCACGCCGGCGAGGCCGCCGTTGTTCTTGGGATCCAGCGTGCCGTCGCCCACCAGCAGCAGGAAGCTGGTGTTCCAGTGGTCGTAGGCGTACTTCGCGAACCGGCGCAGCGCCGCGGCCGAGTGCCGGCCGCCGTTGAACTCGTCGTACACGTCCTCGGCCGTCGCCACGACGACCTGCATGCCGAGCGAGCGGCGCAGCGTCACGAGCGGCTGGACCGCGGACAGGAACGCCTCGGGCACCACCACGACGTAGTCGCCGGCAGTCTTCGCGCCCAGCGCGAGGGGCGTCACGCGCGCGACGTGGTCCGCCGCCGGGACACGCGGCCCGAACGCCGGGTCGAGCGGATCCTGCGCGGCCGCGATCACGTAGCTGCGGCGCTCGCCCGGGGCGACCAGGTCCTGCAGGTCGAGCGAGAGCGTGGAGCCGCCGCGCAGGACGTGCGCTTCGTCCACGTGCAGCCGCACGGGCTGCTCGGGCAGGGTGACGTCGTAGACGCGAAGCGAATCGGCCAGGAAACCCGACGCGTGCACCTGGATCTCGCCCGCCTGGTCCGCGCTGTTGAACGCGAGCACGTCGTGCACGGCCTCGAAGCGCCGCCAGTAGGTGGTCTCGAACCAGTTCATGCCCGCGATGTCCTTCTGGCCTGGGTTCGCGCCGGCCATGCCCCACCCGACGAAGCTGTTGATCCCCTCGGAGAGCGCCGAGCCGAAGCTGGAACGGTTCCGCGTGATGGGCCTCTTGCCGCCCCAGGTGGCCGCGTCGGCGATCGTGGTGAGCTGACCCGACTTGTTCTTCACCGCCGCCCATTCGGTGTGGGTGTTGTTGTCGCGCCCGATCCAGTTCACCGTGAACTGCACGGCGTGCGTGGTGTCGATGCTGTTCGCCGTGAACGCGAGGGTGTACGGACTGCTGGCGTCGAGCGACTCCGACGTCCACTGGAAGATGTCCACGTTGGTGTCCGTGGCCGCGGTGACGATCGGCATGATGACGCCGATGTTCTTCTCCCAGTGCTGGAACGCCGGGTACGACGACAGCAGCGTCGGCGCCGCGGAGTTGCGCCAGCCCTCGCGCGTGGTCATGCGCAAGCCGCCCGCGGGGTTCCTGGTGGCGTAGACCACCTCGGCGTCCCCCCACCAGCGCTGGTACAGGCTCGCGCCGGAACGCTCGGCCCAGTTCCGCACGTACATCCAGATGCGGTCGCCCGAGTCGAACACGCCGTTGTGGTTCGCGTCCTCGACCTCGATCGGAATCTCGATCGTCTCGTAGGGCGGCGCGTTGGGCGGCGCCGGGGTCGGATCGAGGAACTCGTGGCGATGAACGCTCACCTGCGAGATCGGCACCGCCGCCGGAAAGCCGCCCGCCGCGAGCAGGTCGTAGGGCAGCAGCCACACACCGGTCGAATCCACGGTGACGCGCACCTCGAGCTCCGTCTCGAAGGACGCCCGGCTCCCCGCCTGCCCGGAGCCCGGCCGCGCGAACAGCGGGCGGGATGCGCCGGCGGGCGCGACGCGCCACGGTCCGGCCTGGTCGAAGTTGAGCACGGCCGAGCGCAGCACCGCATCCGCGTGCACGTCGGGCGCGCTCACCGTGGCGGGCAGCGCCGCGGAGCCCGCGGGGCGGTTGAAGTCCACGCGCACGACCAGCGACGCGGTCGCGCGCAGCGTGGCAGCGGCCTCGTCGTACTGGAACGGGCGCACCTCGAGGCCCACGATGCGGCGGCCGCGGAACGAACCCACGGCGCCGAGCAGCGTCGGCTCGGACGGCCACGCGCCGTCGGTGAGCGCGGGCACCGCCGCCGAGCCGGGCTGGTACTCCCCGCGCTCACCCGGCGTGAACGTCGGCCTGCGCGCAATGGCCAGCCGCACGCCCCCGCGCACGACGGGCGCGTCCGCCGAGATCACGCGCACGGTGGGACGGGCGTCGGGCGGCAGCGCCAGCATGGTCGAGTACACGGGCAGCAACGCGTGGCCGGGATCCGCGAGCGAGTGCGCGTCGGGAACGCCCACCACGTGCACGCGGCCGTCGGGGCCGGGCGCGGAGAGCGACCAGGTCTCGGTCGAGACCTGCAGCGTGACGCCGCGCTCATCGCTGGAGACGATGCGCAGGACGTCGGCGCGCGCCGCCGGGCCGTACACGGCGAGCGCGAACAGGATGGGCGTGACGCTTCGCAGGAGTGCGGGTCTCATGGGTCCGCCGAGTCTATAGGAGTTGGCCCGAATCGGGAACCGGCCCCGATCCGCACGATCCGCAGCCGGCCCGCGCGGCGGGCCCGGGAGCGATGCCGGCCCGGAGCAACCATGAACCCGCGGGGCTGCGAGCGCGATCTGCGCGCCATCCGCCGCGAAGAGCGACCGGCCGCCTTCATCATCGTGTGCGCGACACGGCTGCGGCGCGGCCGGCCGATCCTCCTGCCGCTGACTCACATCCCGCACCCCCGGCCGGCTGGCGGTTGCTGAAGACTCCGGGCTAGACTTGTCCCCATCCTCGCCACAACGCCGGGCGTCGCCCCGGCCCGCCCACATCCTGGAGACACGTGAGCACATGAAGGTCCTCCGTTCGCTGGCCGCCGCGCCGCTGTTCGTGCTCGTCCTGACGTCGGCCGCCGCGCCGGCCGGCCACGTCACACTTCCCACGCCGGGCCGCCCCGCGTCGCAACGGGCGCCGGGCGCGTTGCCGACGCCGCCCGGGGGCCCGGCGCTGCAGGCGAAGCTCCCCGACACCACGCTGGTGCGCATCTTCTTCGCCAAAGGGCACACCGACGTCACGCTCAGCCAGCTGCGCGTGGGCGCCTACAAGCTGGGCGCCTGGCCCGACTCGCTTACCCCGCAGGACACGCGGCAGGTCCTGGGACTTCTCGTCCAGCAGGCGATCCTGACGCATCGCGTTCACCAGGAAGCGCGCCACTGGACCGCGGCCGACAGCAGCGACTACCGGCTGTTCGAGGATCGCCTGACGCTGAGCGCCGCCCTGGACTCCGCGCTGGTCGGGCAGGCCTACAGGCTGGCCGCCCGCGGGGACAGCGTGCCGGACCGCGAGGGCCTGGGGATCATGGTGCGGGATTCGGCGCTCGTGGCGCTCCATCCGGTGTACGACGAGTACATGCTCCAGATGCTCGCCGCCGGCTTCGCCGCGAGACCGAAGCCACCCGAGGACACGCCCATCCTGAAGCGCATCGAGCTGGCCTCCGCCCCGCCCGCGGTCTCGCGCGCGGACAGCGCCCGGACGCTGATCACGACCCGCGCGGGCTCGTACACGGTGGGCCAGCTGCTCTCCGACCTCGGCCGCGTTGGCGCGACGCGCCGCCCGCAGGTTCGCGGGGTCGAGGACCTGCGCGACCTGTGCCGGAGCAAGGTCTACGAGATGCTCCTGCGCCAGGCCGTCACCGAGCAGGGCATCGCGCACAAGCCGCGCATCGCCCGGCAGCTCGCCGAGCGCGCGGAACTGATCGACGTGCAGCGCTTCGTGGGAACGCAGGTGTACGAGAAGATCCCGCTCGACTCGACCACGCTGCGCCGCCGCTTCAAGTCCGCGCCCAGCCGCTTCGTCGCCCCCGCGAGCGCGGTCGTCGTGCGCACCGTGTTCGAAAAGCGCGAGGAGGCGGACACGCTGGCGCGCAAACTGACCCTGCCGCTCTTCGCCGAATCGCTCCTGGCGCAGTCCACCCGCGCGGGCGTGCCCTACCGCGCCGTGATCGACGAGCGCTCCGACTCGGTGCTGGTCCGGCGCGCGCAGCGCGCGGGCGTGGGCGCGGTGGTGGGCCCCGACCGCGTGCGGGACGGCTGGCGCGTGCTCAAGGTGATGGAGCTGGCCCGGCGGCACCCGCAGACGTTCGAGGACGCGTTCGCCGAAGTGCGCGACGACTGGGGCAACACCGAGAGCAACCGTCGCATGCGCGAGCTGATGACGCAGCTGGCGGCCGCGAGTATCGTGAACGTGAATCAGGCCTCCCCGTACCTGACCGGCCGCAAGAGGATCCCGCGATGATCACCGCCCTGCTGCACGCCGCGCTGCCGCTGCTGCTCGCCGCCACCACGGACGCCGCCGCCGGCGCGCCCACCGTGCGCGTCGCATCCGACACCGTGCGCGCCGACGAGAACGGCATGTGGCCCCTCACGTTGGCGCTGCGCAATCCGGGGCAGTACAGCCTGCGCGGCGACAGCCTGTTCGCCGACGTCACCGACCTGGACCCCGGCGTCTCGCGCGCCCCGCGCACCACGACGGCCACGCTCTCGTTCTTCATCCAGCGCGCCGGCACCGTGGGGAGCAACGAGAATAAGGTCTGCACGATCGCGTTCCTGGCGTCGTGCGAGCGCGCGCGGATCGTGCTGCGCCTGGCGATGCACGATGGCGGCGGCACGCCGTACGCCTTCCGCGACTCGCTGGTCGCCGAACCCGGCCCCCTGGCCGCCGCGCTGCCGTCGTCGTTCGTCGTCGTGAAAGGCAGGCGCGTCGAACTCGTCACCGTGCCCGCCGGCGCCGCCGGCAAGGTCCCGGGCGTGCTGCTGGTCCCCGCCGAGACCGCGCACGCGCGCCGGCTGGCGTTCCCCGCGTCCCAGATCGCGGCGCGCGGCATCAACGTGGTCGCGGTGAGCCCGCCCGGCTACGGGTTGTCCGACGGCCCAGCCGACATGTGCGGCCCCGCGACGCTCGCCGCGCTCGAGGCCGCGCTGGCCAGGCTCGTCGCGATGCCGGGCACGGACCGTACGCAGCTCGCGGTGTGGGGCACGGGCCGCGGAGCCACCGCGGCGTTGCTGCTGGCGGCGCGGCACCCGGAGATCGCCAGGGTCATCGCCCAGGACGCAGGCTACGACCTGTGGGCCAGCTGGCGGGCCGCCGACGAGGCGACGCGGGCCGACATCGCCGCGGAGGCGGGCGCCGACAGCGCAGGCTGGAAGGCGCGCTCGCCGCTGCTCGCACCGGGCAGGCTCGCCGCCCCCGTGCTCGTGATCCAGAGCGACGACCCCGGCGCGCCGATGGCGCAGGCGCGGGCGTTCGCGGCGGCGCGGTTCGCCGCTCGCGCGCCCGTGGACACCCTCTGGGCCGTCCCGGGAGGGCACCGGCTGCGCAAGGACGCCATGCGCACCGGGATCGAGTTCCTGGCCAGGCCGGGCGGGCACTGAGCCCGCGGCCTGCGCGCACGGCCTGAGCGTCCTGCGCTGCGAGTCCCGGCCCGAAACCGCCCTGCCCGGTCCACGAGACGTGGCCCGGAAGCGGGCGGCCGGGCCAGCTGCCCGCGGCTGCCGCGCCTCGCGCGCCTCCGGCGGGCGGTTGATGTGTCGCATTTCACAAATCGGGGTTCGCGCACTGGCCCGGGCCGGCCCTCCGATCCCGGACGATTCATGAGCCCGCGGGGCTGCGAGCGCGATCTGCGCGCCATCCGGTACCCACCTTCGGTGGTTACCCCGAAGCTCGACCGGCTGCTGTCTTCATCGTGTCGACGACACGGCTGCGGCGCGGCCGGCCGATCCTCCTGCTGCTGACGCGCATCCCACACACTCCCGGCTCGCGGTTCATGAATCGTCCGGAATAGGCTATCCTTTTCGCGTTACCGCGACTCGCACACCTACCCTGATCGCCTTCGCCTGGAGAGATGACGTCATGAGATTCCGCCTGCTGCCCCTCGGGCTGCTGCTTGCCGTGTGCGCCTTCGCCGGCACGACGGGCCCGACGCCGGCCCCGTGGAAGCCCAAGCACCCGGCCGCTCCGGTCGCACCCGCGGGGATCCCTGGGAAGGTCCCAACCATGACCATCAACGGCGTGCCGGATACGGGGCAGTTCCTGCCCGATACCAGCTGGCTCGTGCGCGTTGCCGGCCGGGTCACCACGGTGGGCGACTTCGTCCGCCAGTACAACGCGGCCTATCCCCCGGACCGGCCCGGGCAGGACAGCCTCGGACGGGTGGCGTTCCTCCAGATCATCATCAACCATGACGTGCTCGGCCTGACCGCGCGCGGCCTTAACCTGACGCTCGACTTCACGGACCGCGCGACCATGCGCGAGACGGAGGAGCGCGCGCTGTCCGACGTGTACTTCCAGCGCATGGTGCTGGACTCGGTTCACGTGGCGGATGCCGAGGTCGACCAGGTGGCGCAGCAGCTGGGGATCGAGGCGCGCTTCCGTCACGCCGTGTTCGCGGATCGGGCCGGCGCGGAGAGGGCGCGGCAGGGGCTCCTCAGCGGCAAGCTCAAGTGGCACGACGTGGCCGTTCGGCAGGGGCCCGCCAGCGGCGACCTGGGCCCCGACGGCGACCTGGGCTGGGTGCAGCGCGCCAAGATCGACATGGACCACGCGGTCCCGATGTTCCGGATCGGGGTGGGCGGCACGACCGAGGTCTTCCGCACCAGCGCGGGCTACGAGGTGGCGCAAATGTTGGAGCAGCGCAAGATCCCCGCGCCCTCGGTCCGGCTCCTGCGCAACTCGGTGCGCCGGAACATGCGCGACTACTACGCGGGGATTCGCTCCGACCGCATCCAGGACCAGATCGGGCGCCGGATCGGCATCGCGTACGACACCGCGAGCGTGAACTTCCTGGCCTCCCACTTCAAGCCCCCGATGCAGGTGAGCGAGGGCGCCACCGGGTCCACGGTGGAGATCAACCAGGAGGTGCCCGAACTCAGCCCGGACGACACCTCGCGGGTGCTTGCGACCTGGCAGGGCGGCGGTCGGTTCAGCATTGGCCAGTTCATGCACTGGTTCATGTCCATGAGCCCGCTGATGCGGCCCAACGTGAGCTTCCCCGACGCCGTCACGGCCCAGGTGAAGAGCCTCGTGATGGAGCCCTATCGCGCCGTCGACGCGCGCCAGATCGGCCTGGACAGGGACCCGCTGGTGGTCTCGCGCGTCGAGAACAAGCGCGAGCAGCTGCTGGTCGAGCGCATGTACCAGGATTCGGTGGCGAGCAAGGTCTCGGTGAGCCGCGAGGAACGCCTGGCGTACTACAACGAACACAAGCGGGACTTCGTGACGTACGCCGCGGTGGACTTTGCGGCGATCTACCGCCACAACAAGGCGGGTGCGGATTCGCTGCTGCAGGCGATCAAGGCGGGCGCGAAGGCCGCGGACATACTCGCCGCCGACTCGCTGCGCGGCGAGCAGACCGGAGCCATGCACCATCAGGTGGCGAGCGAGAAGGGCAGCTTCTACAAGATCCTCTTCGAGGAGCTGCGTCCCGGGCA
Organism: Candidatus Eiseniibacteriota bacterium; assembly: GCA_903921835.1. Lineage (GTDB taxonomy): Bacteria > Eisenbacteria > RBG-16-71-46 > RBG-16-71-46 > RBG-16-71-46 > CAIXRL01. The sequence goes on from CAIXRL010000450.1 coordinate 10,360, forward strand.
GGCCACGGTGGTCGGCCCCGACCGCAGCGGCGTGTTCGTGGTGATCCAGCTGCTCGCGTTCGACCCCGGGCACCAGCTCTCGTTCGAGGAATCACAGGGCTACGTGGACGAGTCGCTGCAGAACCTGAACTCGGAGAAGCTGCTCAACGCCTTGCTCGACCGGCTGCGGAAGCGATACACGATCGCCTGGCGCCCGGAACAGGTGATGCTGATCCGGCTGCTCGAGATGCACGACTGAATCCGATCCGGCGAATCGGCAGCATGGGTGAACGATGGCGACCCTCGAGGCCAAAGCCCTGAAGCACCTGCAGCAGCAGGAACCACAGAGCGCAAACGCCCCGGACCCATGACCGGTCCGGGGCGTTTCGTTTGAGCGGCCGCGGCGCGGCTCGACCTCGCGCGTCCGCCGTGGTCCTCAGCGCGGGTCGCGCGTCGCGCCGCGGCGCGGCGCGGGAGCCCGGTGGCGGGCGGGTTCTGCGGGCGACCTGGGCGACCTGGGCTTCGCGGCGGGCGCGACGGACGCGGTGTCGACCGCGGACGCGTAGGGCTCGCAGACCGGCAGCTCGCTGGCGTACGCGACGAACCGCTCGCCCCTGTTGGCGGTGGGCGTGTCACGCAGCCAGTAGTCCAGCTCGCACGACCCCCACTCCACGCAGACGGGCTGCGAGCAGCCCGGCAGGTCGCGATGATGGTGCAGGATCACGCGGCAGAGCGTGTAGAGCGAATCGGCGGACACCGGCCGGGACTGCGTGTAGGGAATCGCGAACAGGATCTCCAGTCGCGCGCTCGCGGACGTGCGATCCAGTTTCGAGGTCGCATATCCCCCCGTGTCCCACGGCTGGCGTTGCGGAAAAGTGGAGTCGGGGCCGCATTCAATGCTCAGCTCGCCCCGGTTCACGGCGCCGTGCTCCAGGTGCCACCACGGCCCCAGCGTGTCGCCGGCGGCGGCGCGAAAGTACAAGTCCGCGGTGAAGCCCAGGAAGCCCGGCCCGGGCCGGCCGGGCAGGAAGCTGAGCCAGAGCGTGTCGGTCGCACCCGGGTCGTGCGCGCGCGGACGCCGCACGCGGGCTGCACGCGGCATGCCCTGGGGCGCGTCCCACGTCAGGTAGAGCCGCGCCATGTCGGCGCGCGAGCCGCCGTGCGACCGGATGAGGCTGTCCGCACGTTCCAGCTGGGTCTGCAGCAGCTCGGATCCACGACCGCTCGCGCGCGCGGCGGAATCCGCCGCCGTCGCGCCGCCGGCGGACGGAGCCCCGGCCTGGACGCGGGACACGGCCGCCAGCGCCAGCCACGCGGCGCACACCAGGGCAGCGCGCCAGGGGCGAATCGTGCGGAAAGGTCTCGAACCGGCGCGTCCGCTGAACATGCGTTCTCCTGTGACGTGAACGTTCGCTCACGAAGAAGCGGCGCCCGTCCGTGAGGGACGAGCGCCGCCGATTCTAACCCGGGGATCTCTAGCGGTACATGCTCTTGATGGCGCCCCACGTGGCCTTGCGAACGGGCACCGCGGCGCAGTCGGCGCCGGAACCCTGCCACGTCACCAGGCTGACGACGCCCGGGGTGGAGATGTTCACCAGGTCGAAAGGCAGTGGCTGCGTCAGCTGGCAACGCGTGAAGGACAGGCAAGCCGGAACCAGGCAACCAGCGCAGTTGCCGGTGCCCGTGCTCTTCGAGTTGTTGATCAGGATGTTGAAGAGGAAGTACTCGGTGTCGGCCGTCAGGGCCTGCTCACTGCCCGGCGGGACCGCGGCGATGGCGTCGATGGTGGCGTACTGGGCCGCGTTGCCGGGGTTGATCGTCGGCAGCGCCAGCGAGGGAAGCGCATAACCTGACATGCCACCCCCCGCCAACCCCTGCCAGATGTCCTGGCAGACGACGGCGGAGCTGCTGACCGTCATGTTGGCGCTGAGCCCCGTGCGACACTGCGTCTGCCCGTTGCTCATCGTGTACATCGCCCACCAATCCGGCAGCGGCGTGGCCTGGGTAATCAGATCCACGTAGATCTCGGCGCCATTGAAGTGGTCGACTCCGGCCGGCGCGATCAGCGAGCACACGAGCTGGTTCGTGCCCGCGGTGCTGGTGCAGGCGAACGTCTTGAGCGTGACCGGCGTGCCTTCGCCGACGCAGTTGGTCCACGCCATGTTCAGCCCGGCAGCGGCAAACGCAGCCGTCGCGGAAGCCATGAGCACGACCACCAGAACAGCAGAACGGAGAAACATCCGATTCATGATGGAACCTCCCTTTTCCCGATGTTGCGTGTGATTCGCTGTTGCGTACGGTGAGCACCCTGATGACCACCAGGCGATATGTACGGCAGGTCCAACGACCATGCTGCACATCCCAGCGTCCGCCCGGACCTGAAGCCGCCGGTAGATTAGTAGCTCCGGGCGAGAAGGCGCAAGGGAAATGCCTTCCACCTTCGACGCGCGGAGGGCCGGCCGCTGAGCCCAGTGTATCGGCCCCGGGCGTTCGGAAGTTCATCGCGAACGACGATGGAGCGCGCAATGCGGCTCCGGCTTCCCGTCGGGACTGTGCGAACACTGACCCCGGTGGTGCGGCAACCTGGCGAACGCGATGATGAATGGTGCGCCACTGTCACGCACTCCACGGCCCGCGGGGCGAGCGCTCGCGGCTCGGCACGCGATGCGTTCTCCCGCCGGGACACGCGACGGATTTCAACTGTCACGTGGCCGCCGCGCTGGCGTGACGCAGGCGACTTACCCGGCCCCTCGCGCGCACGGCGCGAGCGGGATCGGCCCGGGACGGCGCCAGCCCGCGGGACAACCGTCGCCGACCGCAACCCCGCCGCGCCGTTCGCCGCACCGGCGTCGCCCGGCCGTCCTGGCTACGCGGCGCGCGAGGGCATGACGTGCGCCAAACGCCGAACCGGCGGTCGTCGTGATGACGACCGCCGGTCCGGATGTTGTCGTGCTGAGTTCTGCGGTGAGTCCTAGCGGTACAGAGCCTTGACCGAGCCCCACGTCGCGTTCTTGGACGGGGAGGCGCCCGGCGTGCAGTTCACGACCGGACCCTGCCAGTTGACGTACGCACGGTTGGCCGTACCGATGAGGCCGGGAGCCGTGGTGACCTTCTCCACGATCGGGGCCGGCTCGTCGTAGCGCAGTTCCTTGAAGTTGATGCAGGCCGGGATCAGGCAGCCCAGGCAAGCGTCCGTGGTGCGCGCCTTGGCATGCGACAGGATGAGGTTGAACGTGAAGTACTCAATACCCGCATCCAGAGCCTGCTCGCTGCCGGCCGGCACGGCACCGATCACGTCGATCACGACCGTGCCGGGACCGTTGGCGTTCAGGTTGTAGCCGGACAGACCACCACCACCCATACCGGCCCACACGTCCGCGCAGTTGACGGCACTCGAGGGAGCCGTCTGGTTGACAGCGACGGCCGTACGGCCAGCGCAGGTGGTGCCCCAGTACGCCGGCAGCACGCCACCGTCGACCGCGAGGTAGATGAACTCTTCGAGACCGGCGAACGTCGGAACAGCAACCGCAGGCACCCACGAGGAGAGGAGGACGTCCGAGCCGGCGATCGACGTGCAGGCGTAGGTCTTCAGCTGGAGGGGGGTGTCACCGATGCAGTTGCCGCCCCAGTTCAGGTACAGGCCGGGAGCAGTCACCTGAGCAAACGCGGCCGCGGCCGAGAAAGCCAGAAGCGCGCCACAAATCAGAAGCATCTTCTTCATTTGGATCCTCCGGAGATGGGATAGGGGATGATGTTTGTACCAGCTGGTTGCGTTCTCTCGACGGGACGCGCGGCCTTTGTGGGGCCGCGCGGCCCATCCCATCTACTGCTGTTGTTGCCTCTGCTACTGCTCTACGGGCAGACCGCCGCCGTCGCCGAAGACCGGTGCGTGCCGTTCTCACCCAGCCAGAGCGACAGGTCAGCCGCGTTCACAAGCGCGTTCGCATCGTAGTCATCGCGGCCACGGTAGATGTGCGTACCGTTGTCACCCAGCCAGAGCGACAGGTCCGACGCGTTGACGCCACCGGCGCCGTCGAGGTCGAACGAGGCAACGGTCGGGCTCGTGAGGGCCGTGCCGTCGGCGAAGATCTTGGCGCAGCTAAGAGCCGCGTAGGTGCCCGCGGTCCAACTGCTGCCAAGAAGCGTGAAGCCAACCACGCCGGAAGCGTTCGTGTAAGCCCCAACCGTGCGGTTCGTGCAGTTCGTCGTGTAGTTCGCGTTCAGCTGGTTGCTGCCGATCTTGATGTCGGGGCAGCCAGAGAAATCGACGGTGACGAACGAGTTGGCGATCGTGGCGTTGCCCAGGTCACGGACGATGACGGTGAACTTGCCCGCGATCGAATCCGGCACGCTGGAAGCCGAGCCGACCACGCGGATGAAAGCCGGGGACGTCGAGTTGCCGGCGCTGGGGACGCCCGCCATCGCAGCCACGGCGACGAGCATTCCGCACGCGGAAAGAAGCGCGGCCTTGGTGATCAAACGAGTCATTGTGGCACCTCCCTAAGTGGAAAAACCTGTTGCTGAGTTCCAGGCAAGGCTTAGTTGCGCGCAATCAGGTCTGGCTGCGAGCCACCTCCTTTCGAACTCGTATCTTCAGTGTCGATCATGAGTTCGATGCCTTGGCAGGCTATCTGTCGCGTTTACAAGACCTTCGACCACAAAAGTCTAGGGTTCCGGTTCGGGCGGTGTCAAGAATGTTTTTTGTGCCCCGCTCGATTCCGTTACCGAGGTTCGCCTGCCCCTCTTGAAACGGGCAAAACGCACCTCCACGCGTCGCAGCTTACAGCCATCTGATTACGGTGACACATGTTACCACACCACTGGTGGGCGAAACAGGGTTCGAACCTGTGACCCCTTGCGTGTAAGGCAAGTGCTCTGACCAGCTGAGCTATTCGCCCTGATTCCAACCACTTCCGCTCACCAGTCGCGCCGCCGGGATGATCCCACGGTGATCGGCTTCCCGGCTACCGTCCGACCCTCCCCACGTCCCGCGGAAGCGATCTTTTCTAAGTACCTTCGCCTCCGCTGGGGCGCATCTGTACTACCTGCCCCCCCACGGGACGGTTCCAGATTTTTTCGCCGCCGGCGCTCGCACCCGCGTCGTTCGCGGCTGGAACCACGTTGCGGTTGAGACT
>CAIXRL010000451.1 GCA_903921835.1 Candidatus Eiseniibacteriota bacterium
CCATCGCCACCGCCAGGCTCTCCGCCGGGGGCGCCCACGCCGGCCGCGCGTGCAGCAGGTCCCAGGCGGCGCCCAGCGCGCACAGCGCGAGCAACATCAGGGCGCCCCGGCGCTCGGAGGGAGTGAGATCGGCCACGGGTGTTTCACCGCGGGGGCGGGAAGAAACGCAATAACGTCAGCCGTCGCGGGGCGCGCGGCTCAGTTGAAGAGCGGCCAGGTCACTTCCACCCGCGTCTGCGGGCCCGCGTCGCGCGCGAGGACCAACGCCGGGGGGTACTGGCTCAAGTCGATCCACGACTCGGCGTGGCGGCCGCTGACCAGCCCGTCACCGCGCACTGCGATGGTCGCATCGCCGAGCATGAACGTCGCAGCCACCCCCAGCGTGGCATATGCCGGCAGCACGACGTCCGGGAGGGTCATCCCGGACTCATCCGTCGTGCGCGTGTCGGTCTCGCGCGCGCCGACGTACGCACCCTCGACGCGCAGGCGCACGCCGAGATCGCCCGCGAAGACACGGAAATATCCCTCGAGGCCGGCCCGCGCGCCCAGCCCCGGGTCCACGCGCGGCTGGCTCGTGACGATCGGGCGCGCCAGCGCGTAGCCCGTCGCGTCACCCGCGAGCGCGCGCCAATGCGTGCCGGCCGTGCCCTGCAGCAGTACGAAGCGATACGCCTCGGCGTCGCGCCGCCACCCGAGCGAGAAGCTCTCGGCGCGGATCGGATAGCGAAACTGCGTCGCGCGCGATCCCGTGCGGCCCGCCAGCAGCACGAGCGAGCCGGCCGTCGCGCTTGCGCGGCCTGCGGCCGTCTCGAACCCGCCCAGCCAGGTGTCCTGCGTGAACGGGGCGACCCCGGGTTCGAGCTCGCTCCAGATGGGCACCAGCGCGCGCTCGGCGAAGAGCCGCAGCGAGCGGTCCCCCTGCGCCACCCGCCACGATGCCCCCGGCGCCAGCGTCGGACCACCCGCGCGACGATCGCGGCCGGCGCCGAGCTGCAGGTCGAGCGCGCCCCCGGCGAGAGGCTGCACCATGCGCGCGGAGAGCCACGCCGAGCGCGTGTTCCACTCCTGGTGCTGGCTCGGCATGTCGAGCACCCGCGCGACGCGCCCGTCGCGCAGCGCCAGGCGGAACGCAAAGGCGCCCTCGCCCCGGAGACGCCACAGCTGCAGATCCGCGTCTCTCTCCTGTGCATCGCGCCGCACCGTGCCTGCGTAGAAGCCGAGCGGAAGGAGCTCGCGGCTGTCGGAGCCGCGCGCGAGGCTCAGCACCAGCGAGTCGCCTCCCAGCCGGCCGCTCCAGCCCGCGTGCTCGCTCTGCCCGCTCGCGCCCTCGCTGAAGCCCGCGAGCTGGCTCTCGCCCATGCCGCGCTGCGCGAAGCCCGCGTCGAACCGGTTCGTCCCGCGCTTCGTGCCCGCCGCCACCGTCCACAGGTGATCGCCGGCGATGCCGATGTCGCCGATGCCGCCGCGCCGGTCCCCCGTCGCCCCCCCGCGCAGCCACGCACTCTCGTTGCCGCGCGTGACGAAGATCGCGTTGCGGTCCAGCGCGTGCGCACCGTTCACGATCGCCAGCATCGCACGGGGCTTGGCCCCTCCCGGCGCCTGCACGAAGCCCTGCGCGGTGGCGAGACTGGCGCCGTAGCCCGACCACGCGGCGTCCTCGCCCACGACCACCGCCGCGGAGTCGTACCACGCCATCGGCGCCTGCGCCTCGGCCACACCCGGAGAGGGCAGCGTCGCCGGGGCGAGCGGATCGAGCAGCTGCCACGAGCCCGCGGTGAGCCCCGCGAGCGTCCACGGCATGCCTCCCGCGAGGGCGGCGTCGGGCACGTACCCGGGCCGGCCGGCGCCCCCCCACCACTGGGGCAGCGTCTGCGCGGAGGTACCGCCGGGAGGTGCATCGGCGCGCGCGGGCGCTGCGAACATCAGGCCCGAAAGGGCCCAGAGGCCAGCGGGCGCGAGAACGGCGAGGATACGGCGAATGGGGATGGCACTCCGTCGGGGTGGCGAACGACTCGGGGAGGCCGCAGCGTAGCCTGCCGCCTTTCGGGAGAGCAAGCACCCGTCGCCCCCTCGCCCGCTCGCCGCACCCGTCGCGCCGGTCGCGCGAACGACGAGTCCGCGGCCCCCCGCTCCCCCCGCGCAGCCCGGACGGTCAGCGCCGCGCGGCGTCCAGCAGCAGTTCGACCGCGCGCTCCGGCACCGGCAGGTCGCCCAGCGCCGCGCCGCGATGCGTGCCGTGGAAATCCGAGCCGCCGCTCTCGATCAGGCGCAGGCGCCGCGCGCTGTCGCGCCAGCGGCGCGTCGCCGCGATGCCGTGCGAGGGGTGCCACACCTCGACGCCGTCGAGGCCCGCCTCCTTCAGACGCTCGGCGAGCGACTCCGGCAGCTGACCGCCGGGGTGGGCCAGCACGCTTGCCCCGCCCGCTTCGCGGATGCAGGCGATCGCATCCTCGCTGTGAAACGCAGGCCGCGGAACGAAGGCGCGACCGCGCGGCCCGAGGAACTGCTGGAACGCGGCCTCGACGCTGGGCACGTGACCCGCGCGCACGAGCGCGTGCGCCACGTGCGGACGGCCGACGACGCCCGGCTCGGCGGCGGCGAACACCGCGGTCTCGTCCACCGGCACGTTCAGCCCGCGCAGGCGCTCCATGATGGCCAGCGCGCGATTGCGCCGCTCGGTGCGGAACTCCTCGAGGCGCGAGCGCAGCGATTCGCTCTGATAGTCGATGAAGTAGCCCAGGATGTGCAGGTCGTAGCCCTCGAGCACGCTCGAGACTTCGATGCCCGGCACGATCCGGATGCGCCCACCGCCGGCGACGAGCGCGCGAGCGATGCCTTCCACGGTGTCGTGATCCGTGATCCCGAGCGCCACCAGGTCACGGCCCAGCGCGAGCTGGACGAGTTCCTCGGGCGAGAGCTGGCCGTCGCTGAAGAACGTGTGCGCGTGCAGATCGACCCGCCGGCCGGCCGTCCGGGCGGGCCGCGTCGGGTTCATGCGCGCCCCAGCGTGCGGCGCAGCGCGTCCAGCCGGGGGCCGATGTCCTCGAACTCCGGCATGCGCTCCAGCACGCGCTCGTACTCGGGCAGCGCCTCCTGCAGCCGGCCGAGCTCGACCAGCGAGTTGCCGAAGTGATAGCGCAGATCGATGTCGTTCTCCGCGTCGACGCCCGGCAGGGCGAGCGCGCGCGCGAACTCGACCGTGGCCTCCTCGTGCCGGCCCTGGTCCGCAAGGCAGCGCGCGAACATCTCGGCTGCGCGCGCCGAGAACCGTGTGTCCTGCTCGGCGTGGCGGAACGAGTCCATCGCCTGCTCGAGCAATCCCATCTCCCGGTAGGTCATGGCCAGATCGTAGTGGCTCTGGGCGTCGCCGGCCAGTTGCGCTTCCACCCCGCGCTGAAACTCGGCCAGCAGCCCGGGAAGGTCGAAGCTCACGGCCTCGGCGCGGCCGACCGCGATCTCGACGCGCTGCCCCTGCGACGCGGGTGCCGGCGGAGCCGCATCCTCGGCCGCGGCGGCGGTCGCCACGGCCACCGCCGCG
>CAIXRL010000452.1 GCA_903921835.1 Candidatus Eiseniibacteriota bacterium
CGGCCTTCGCCGCGCTCATCGCCGGCGCCTGCCACGCCACAATCGTCATACTGCTGCCATGAAAAAAGGCCGCCCCGAAATCGGGACAGCCTTGTGTATCATGGTGCGAGAGGGGGGACTTGAACCCCCATGGGTTTCCCCACCGGATCCTAAGTCCGGCGCGTCTGCCAGTTCCGCCACTCTCGCACGCGTTGGGTCGCGGCGGCGCGTCGGCGATGCGGCGCCGGCGGGGCGCCGCGCGATGCGCGGGCCCCTGCCGGCCGCACCTCTACGCGCCGAACTTGTCCAGCCGGCCAGCGTTCGCCATCAGCACGGCCATGAGGTCCTTGCTCATGAGCGAGGCGAAGCTGCCGCAGCGGCAGTTCTTCTCGTGGAAGCGGTCGAACCCGTCCGCGAAGCAGAACTTGCCGTTGATCATCGCGGGAATCGGGTGCCACGAGTGCCCTTTCATCGGCACCGGCGTCGAGTGGTCGCCGGTGACGCAGAGCACGTCGGGCTTCAGCGCGAGCAACTGCGGCAGCGCGGCGTCGGTGGCTTCGATCACGGCCACCTTGGCGTCGAAGTTGCCGTCCTCCCCCGCCATGTCCGTGCCCTTCACGTGCACGAAGAAGAAGTCGTGGTCGGCCCACTGCTGCTTCGCGACCGCGAACGCGTCGGCGGCGCCCTCGCCGCCGGGCACGAAGAGGTCCATGCCGGCGAGCTGCGCGACGCCGCGATACATCGGGTACGCCGCGATGGCCGCGGCGCGCAGCTGGAAACGCTCCTTGTAGCCGGGGAAGTGCGGACGCGCCGAGAAGCCGCGCGCGAGCGCGGCGTTCGCGGGCGACTCGCCCTTGAGCACCTCGGCCACCTTCGCGGTGAACGCGTTGACGATGCGCGCGGTCTTCTCGTTGGCCGCGCCGGGTACGAGCGCGTGCGCCGCGGGGATCTTCCTGCCTTCCTTGTGCGGGTCGGCATCGCTCACGTCGCCGCCCAGGCCGGGGCCACGCAGCACGGCGACGAAGCGGTGGCCCTTGCCGGGCTTGAGGATCACCTCGACGTCCTCGAACTTCGTCGCGCCCGCCTGCAACTTCGCCACCAACTGCTCGCACTTCTCGGTCGCGATGCGTCCCGCGCGCCGGTCGGTGACGATGCCGTCGGACCCGAGCGTGCAGAAGTTGGCGCGCCCCGCGACGTCGCCGGGCTGCAGGTCCATGCCGGCGCCAAGCGCCTCCAGCACGCCGCGCCCGACGGGCGTGGTGAGCGGGTCGTAGCCGAACAGGCCGAGGTGGCCGGGACCGCTGCCCGGCGTGACGCCCGGCTCGACCGGCAGCAACCGGCCCAGCGCGGCCGCGGGCGCGAGCGCGTCCAGGTTGGGCGTGCGCGCGGCTTCGAGCGGCGTCCTGCCGCCGCGTTCGGCGTTCGGAAGGTCGCCGAGTCCGTCCAGTACGAGCAGGACGATCTTCGTGGTGCCGGGAATGACGAGCGATTCGACGGCGGAGTGGCTCATGGCGTTCTCCTTTGCGTTCTCTCTATGAATGCGCCGCCCGCGGGGCGGGCGATGCGCGTGTTGACGGCGGCGGGCGCGGCGGACGCGAGCGCAAGGGCAGACGCCCCGAAAACGACGGCGGGCGCGGGCAATGGCCGTGCGAGGCTGATCATGAGCGCGCAGCGTAGCACGCAGGCGTGGCGGGCGCCGAGCGGGCGGACAGCGTCCGCAACGCTTGTTCGCCCCCGGGCGCTCCCCTATCCTGCGCGCCGTCCCACTTCCGCGTGCACCTGGAGGTTTCATCCGCACGGAGGGCAGCACCTGATGGCGATCCGGAAGGTCGGCGTGGTCGGCTGCGGCCTCATGGGCAGCGGCATCGCGCAGGTGAGCGCGCAGGCCGGGTTCCCGACCGTCGTGCGCGAAGTCTCCGCCAATGCGCTCGAGAACGGCATGGGCTCGATCCGCAGGTTCCTCGAGGACGGCATCCGGAAGGACAAGCTGACGCAGGCCGGCATGGACGCGACGCTCGCGAACCTCTCCGGTACGGTCGAGCTTGGGCAACTCGCCGACTGCGACATCGTCCTCGAGGCCGCGACCGAGCACCTGGGGCTCAAGCGGGAACTGCTCGGCGCGCTCGACCGCCTGTGCAAGCCGGAGACCATCTTCGCGTCCAACACCTCGAGCCTCTCGATCACGCAGATGAGCGCGTTCACGAAACGCCCCGAGCGCGTGATCGGGCTGCACTTCTTCAATCCCGTGCCGCTCATGAAGCTGGTCGAAGTGGTGAAGACGATTCGCACCGACCCCGTGGTGCTGCAGGCGGCCGACGCGTGGTGCACGGCGATCGGCAAAACGGCCGTCCACTGCGGCGACTCGACGGGCTTCGTGGTCAACCGCCTGCTGGTGCCCTACATGCTGGATGCGATCCGCGTCTTCGAGCAGGGGCTGGCCACGCGCGACGACATCGACGACGCCATGAAGCTCGGCTGCGGTCACCCCATGGGTCCGCTCCTGCTCACCGACCACGTCGGGCTCGACACCACGTGCTACATCTCCGAGATCATGTTCGACGAGTTCAAGGAGTCGCGCTTCTCCGCGCCACCGCTGCTCAAGCGCATGGTCATGGCGGGGCTGACCGGCCGCAAGAGCGGCCGCGGCTTCTACGACTGGAGCACCCACCCGCCATCGTGATTCCGGCGCCGGGCGTCCAGCGACGCTTCGGCCTTCGCGTTCGCCGCACACCCGCACCCTCCGAGGATTCCATGGCACGCCTTCGCATCGCCGTGATCGGCGCCGGCAAGCTGGGAGAAACGCTCGTCCGCGGACTCATCGCCGCGGGCCGCGTGAAGCCGCAGGACGTGGTCGTCACCGCCGGGCACAAGCCGCGCGCCCGCGACGTCGCGCGCCGGCTGGGCGTGAAGGCGGCCGCGTCGAACGCCGAGGCCGTGCGCGGCGCCGACGTCGTGCTGCTGTGCGTGAAGCCGCAGCAGGTCGGACGCGTCGCGCAGGAGATCGGGCCGCAGCTCGAACGCACGCAGCTGGTCGTCTCGGCCGCGGCGTCCATGAGCACGGGCTTCATCGAGGCGCGGCTCGGCGTCAGCGTGCCCGTGGTGCGCGCGATGCCCAACACGCCGGCGATGCTGCGACTCGGCATGACCGCGCTGTGCGCCGGACGGCACGCGAGGACCGCGCACATGACCCGCGCCCGCGACCTCTTCGATGCGGTGGGCCGCACGGTGGTCGTGGACGAGGCGCACATGGACGCGGTCACGGGACTGTCGGCGAGCGGACCAGCGTTCATCTTCATCGTCATCGAGTCGCTGGCCGAGGCCGGCGTCAAGGTGGGGCTGCCGCGCGCGATCGCCACCGAGCTGGCGGCGCAGACCGTGTACGGCTCGGGCGCGATGGTGCTGCAGACGGGCGAGCATCCCGCCAAGCTCAAGGACGAGGTCACCACGCCGGCGGGCACCACCATCGATGGCATTCTCGAGCTGGAGGAGGGCGGCCTGCGCGTGACGCTGATCAAGGCCGTCGTGCGCGCCACCCTGCGCGCCACGCAGCGGGCGCGAGAGCTGGAGAGCTGAGCGTGCCGGTCCCGCTCGCGCTGCCCCCGCTGGAGCCGCTGCGCGCGTGCCTGGCGCGGCTGGAGGCCGCGGGCGTGCCGCACGCGCTGGGCGGCAGCGGCATGCTGGCCGCGCTCGGCCTCGTGGGGCGCGTGAACGACTGGGACGTCACGTGCGACGCGGACCTGGACACGCTCGCGAACCTGTTCGCCGACCAGCCGCACGAGCGCTTCGGCAACAGCGGCTGCCACGCGGACCACAAGTTGAACCTCGAGGGCAACGGGATCGAGCTGATCGCGCGTTTCGCGTTCTTCGTCGAGGGCGCCGTCGTGCGCATCCCGACGCGCGTGACGCGGCGCTGGCAGGGCGTGCCGGTGGGCAGCCCGGAGGGCTGGGCGGTCGCCTACGCGCTCATGGGCCAGCTGGAGCACGCGCCACACCGCGCC
>CAIXRL010000453.1 GCA_903921835.1 Candidatus Eiseniibacteriota bacterium
AGCGCGGTGTCGCCGCCGCCGACCACGATCACGCGCTTGCCGCGGAAGAAGAACCCGTCGCAGGTCGCGCAGGCACTCACACCAAAGCCCATGAACTGGTGCTCGCTCGGCAGGCCCAGCAGGACCGCGCTGGCGCCGGTGGCGACGATGACGCTCTTCGCCGCGTACTCCATGCCGTCCGACCAGACGCGGAACGGTCGCGAGGAGAAGTCCACGCGCTCGACCATGGCGTCCACGATTACGGTGCCGAAGCGCTCGGCCTGCGCGCGGAACTTGTCCATCAGGTCCGGGCCGGGGATGCCATCGGGAAACGCGGGGAAGTTCTCCACGTCGCTCGTGATCGTGAGCTGGCCGCCGGGCTGCAGGCCCGTGAAGAGCAGTGGTGAGAGGTTGGCGCGCGCCGTGTAGATCGCAGCGGTGTAGCCCGCGGGGCCGGAGCCGAGGATGATGACTTCTTGGGGGCTGGACACGGCGCCTCCTGGGAATGGGTGACAGGCAAGCATCCGCGATACTAAATCAGATTCGGCGCTTCGGCATCAGGAGTGGCCGCCGCCGGTGCGCCCGAAGAGCGGCGCGGGCATGACGGCGAAGGCGGGATGGGATGCGGTCGGAGCGGGCGAGGAAAACCGAGCCGGACGGGCCGCCGCACGGTCGCCCCGGATGCCGAAGCGCCGGGGACCCTTTGGCCCCGGGTCGTGCGGCCGGCCACCCGGCGTCCCGGCCCGCTAGCCCGGACTATTCATGAACCGCGAGCCGAGAGTGCGAGATGTGCGGCAGCCGCAAGAAGATCGGCCGGCCGGACCCACCTTCGGTGGGTACCCCGGAACCGTGTTGTCAACACGATGAGGACAGCGGCCGGTCGAGCTTCGCAGCGGATGGCGCGCAGATCGTGCTCGCAGGCCGCGGGCTCATGAATAGTCCGGGCTAGGCGCGGATGATCCCGGTAATCGCGATCGCCGCCGCGACACGGTTCTCGACGCCCAGCTTGTGCAGGATGTGCTCGACGTGTTTCTCGATCGTGCGCACCGGCGTCGCGAGAATGATCGCGATCTCGGGGTTCGTCTTGCACTGCGCCAGCCACAGCGCCACCTCGATCTCGCGCGGCGTCAGGCCGCTGGCCTTCAGGGATTCCGCGCGGCTCGCGCGGACCAAAGTCTCGTGCGCGATGTTGGCGCGCGCCTGGTCGAAGTGCGGCTGCAGCAGTTCCATCATCCGCCGGTCGCGCTCGGTGAAATCGGGTGCGGTCTGCGGGCGCGCGACGCTCAAGGTCGCGACTCCGGGGCCGCCGAAGGACCCGACGGAGAGCAGGCGGCCGAAGTTCACCGGCTCGAGCGTCTCGCGGTAGAGCCGCGTCCTGCGGAGCTGTGGCAGCGTCATGAAGTCGGAGAGCATCAGCGCGCCGCCCGGGCCGTGCTTCAGCATGTGCTGGACGAACGGATGGTCGAAGATGTTGCGCTCGAATGCCTCGCGTATCTCGCCCACCCGCACGGGCCGCGACTCCCAGACGTCGAGCACCTGGAACGACTTGCTCTCGATGTCGATTCGCGTGTCTCCGAGCGAGAAGTAGCTCCCCGGGATCAGGTCCAGGAAGATGCCAGGGACCGCCCTGCGAAGGCTCGCGATGTCGCGATGAGAGTGTAGCGCCATGATCGCATGCTGAAGCGCGGCGAAATCGCGCGCGGAAATCCGATTCATGTCCTGCTCCAATCGCGAGGCCCCGGGTCAGGCACGGATGATCTCGGCCACCGTGACCGCAGCTGCCGCGCGATGCTCGACCCCCAGCTTCCGCAGCACGCGCTCGACGTGTTTCTCGATCGTGCGCACGGGTATCCCGAGGACGAGCGCGATCTCGGCGTTCGTCTTGCCCTGGACCAGCCACAGCGCCACCTCGATTTCGCGCGGCGTCAGCCCGAGGCCCTTCAGGGACCGCGAGTGGTGGCCCCGGGCCCGGGATTCGTGCTCGATGTTGGCCCGGGCCAGTTCGAAGTGCGGCCGCAGCAACTCCATCATGCGCCGGTCGCGCTCGGTGAAATCGGGGGCGGACTCCGGCCGCGAGAGCACCAGGGTCGCCAGGCCCGGGCCGCCCATGACCCGGAGGAGAGCTGCCGTCCGCTCTGCAGGGGTTTCAGGACCTCCCGGTAGAGCCTGGTCCTGCGCAGCTGCGGCAGCGTGAGGAAGTCCGACAGTCGCAGCGTGCCCACCACCCCGCGCTCCGGCGCGTGCTGCGCGAACGGGTGGTCGTAGAGGTTCCTCTCGATCGCTGCGAGCCATTCGCCGGTGAAGAGGGTGGGCCGCTCCCAGAGGTTGAGCACCGTGCCCGTCTTCTTCCGAAGGTCGATCCGGATGTCGGCGAGCGCAAAGTGCGCTGCCGGAATCAGCTCCAGGAAGATGCCCGGCACCGCCCTGCGGAAACTCGCGAGATCACGATGCGAATGGAGCGCCAGGATTGCGCGCTGCAGCTGTTCGAGATCGCGAGCGGGAACCGTCTTCACGTCGTCTTCCTCCGTTGCCTGCAGCGGTGCCGCCCCAGCCGGCAAGTCTGCCTGCCGCTGACGCACCTCTCGTACTCCCGGCTGGCGGTTCATGAATCGTCCGGGCTACCCGCGGATGATCTCCGCGATCGCGACCGCCGCCTCGACGCGGTTCGCCACCCTCAATTTGCGCAGGATGCGCTCGACGTGTTTCTCGATCGTGCGCGCGGGCGTTGCCAGAATGATCGCGATCTCGGGATTTGTCTTGCCCTGCGCCAGCCAGAGCGCCACCTCGATCTCGCGCGGCGTCAGGCCGGCGCTGTTCAAGGATCGCGTGCGGCTGGCGCGGCTCAGGGACTCGCTCTCGACGTTGGTGCGGGCCAGGTCGAAGTGCGGCTGCAACAACTCCAGCATCCGCCGGTCGCGCTCGGTGAAGTCGGGCTCGGATTCCGGTCGCGTCAGGCTGAGGGTTGCCAGCCCGGGGCCGCTCAGGGATCCGACGGAGATCAGGCGGCCGAAGTTCGCCGGGCGCAATGTCTCCCGGTAGAGGCGTGTCCTGCGAAGCTGCGGCAGCGTCAGGAAGTCGGAGAGTATCAGCGCGCCGTCTGCGCCGTTTCGCAGGACGTGCCGGACGAACGGGTGTTCGAACATGTTGCGCTCCCACGCTTCGAGTTGCTCGCCCACGCGAACGGGCCGCGACTCCCAGAGGTTCAGCACCCGGAACGACTTCTTCTTCCCGACTTCGATTCTCGCGTCCCCCAGCGAAAAGTAGTCCGCCGGGATCAGGTCCATGAAAATGCCCGCGACCGCCTTGCGGAAGCTCTCGAGGTCACGAGGGGAGTACATCGCCAGGATTGCGCCCTGGAGCCGGGCGACATCCCTCTCGGAGAGCCGCGCTGCGCCGTTCCTCCGTCGCTTGTTCAGCCCGCCCTCCCGCTCCCTCGCCGTCATCCGGCGATGGTCCGGGCCAGGGTGACCGCCGCCGTGGAGCGATTTCCGACGCCCAGCTTGTCCAGGATGCGCTCGACGTGCTTCTCGATCGGCCAGCTTGCGTTCGACCGCCTCGCGTGCCGCCGCCCTGGCAGGGCGGCCGCGACATTCCAGAGGTCGAGGATCTCGACCGACGCTTGCACCGGTTCCGGCCGCGAGCCGCAGAGCGAGAAGTGCTCCGCCGGCGCCAACCCCGGGATGATCGCCAGGACCACCCCGCGGCGGCCTTCGAGGTCGCGATGCGAATACTCCATAACTCCGCTCTAAGGACGGCGATTCTCGGCTAACGCCATGAGACGTTTGGATCTACGGCTCGAAGCGATTGCGCCCAAGCGGCGATAAATGTAGTGGACACGAGTCTGGTTAGCGGTATAAGATACAGGTATGGAA
>CAIXRL010000454.1 GCA_903921835.1 Candidatus Eiseniibacteriota bacterium
GCGCAGCTGATGATGGCGGCGACGCTCGCCGAGGGCACGACGGTGCTCGAGAACGTCGCGATCGAGCCCGACATCACGGTTCTCGGCGAAGTGCTGGCCGCGTGCGGCGCGCGCATGGAGGGACTCGGCACGCGGCGCATCACCATCCGCGGTGTGAAGTCGCTCGCGCCCATCGACACGGCGATCATCCCCGACCGCATCGAGGCGGCGACGTTCGCGGCCGCGGCCGCCATCACCGGCGGCGCGATCACGCTCGAGCGCGTGGTGCCGGATCACTTCGAGGCCGCGCTGCACAAGCTCGAGGAGTCCGGCTGCACGATCGTGCGCGAGCTGGACGAGGTCACGGTGACCGGTCCGCGCCGGCCGCGCGCCGTGGACGTGATCACGATGCCGTTCCCGGGTTTCCCGACCGACATGCAGGCGCAGATGCTGGCGGTGGCCTCGATCGCCGGCGGCACCAGCGTCGTCACCGACACCATCTACCTCGACCGTTTCACGCACGTGCCCGAGCTGGCGCGCATGGGCGCCAACATCGAGCTCAAGGGCAACGTTGCGGTGGTGAGGGGCGTCGAGGGGCTCTCGGGCGCGCCGGTCATGGCGACCGACCTGCGCGCGAGCGCGGCGCTGGCGCTGGCTGCGCTGGTCGCGGACGGCGAGACGCGCATCTCGCGCATCTACCACCTCGATCGCGGCTACGAGCGGTTTGACGCCAAGCTCACGGCGCTCGGCGCGCGCATCGAACGCGTGCGCGAGTGACGCCCGGGCCGGAGCGCCCCGCCCCGGCGAAGCGCTACGACGCCGAGTACTTCGAGCGCTGGTACCGCAGATCGAGCATCGGAGTCGGCCGGCGCCAGTTCGTGGAGCGCAAGGTGCGCCTGGCGCTCGCCGCGGCCGAGTACGTGCTCGGCCGCCCCGCACACAGCGTGCTCGACGTGGGCTGCGGCGAAGGCCCGTGGCGCGCGATCCTGCGCCGGCTGCGGCCCGGCATCTCGTACCTCGGGATCGATTCGAGCGCCTACGCCGTCGCGCGCTACGGCCGCACGCGCCGCCTGCGCCTGGGCGGGCTCTCGGACCTCGCGCACATGCGGCTCGCTCGCCGCTACGACCTGGTCGTGTGCTCGGACGTGCTCCACTACGTCTCGGACGCGGAGGCCCGCGCGGGCCTCGCGGCGATCGCCCCGCGCGTCGAGGGCGCGGCGTTCATCGAGGCGTTCACGAACGCGGACGACATCGACGGCGACCACGCAGAGCTGCAGGACCGCTCGCCCGCCGCCTACCAGCACCTGTTCGCCGAGGCCGGCCTGGTGCCCGTGGGTCTGCACGTGTACGTCACGCGCGAGCAGTACAAGGAGCTGGTCGCACTGGAGCGCGGGCGGTAGAGGGGTCCGCTACAGCTGCGTCGCGAGGAGTGCATCGAGCGCGCTGAGCGTGCTGAACGTCTCGACGCCCTTCGCGGCTGGCGGGGCGCCCGCTCCGCCGACCCACAGGTGCACCCTGCGCGGCAGCCGTTCGCGCAACTGCGTCACGGCCCGCCGGGCGAGCGCGCGCGGCATGGCGGCGGAGATGCTGACGGCGACCTGCCCGATGCTGCTGTCGTGCGCGGCGGCAGCGATCTCCCCGGCCGGCGTGTCGGTGCCCAGGTAGACGACGCGGTGCCCGCGCACGGCCATGAGCAGGCAGGCCATGAGCAGCCCGCCCTCGTGCGCCTCGCCCGGAAGCGTCGCGGCCACCACGCGCGATCCGGCCGCGTCGTGATCGAAGGGCTCGCGGACCTCGCGCAGGAAGCCGCACACGCAGGCCGACGCGAAGTGCTCGTGGCGGATCTCGCACCTCTTCTCGTGCCACGCGCTGCCCACCTCCACCAGGAATGGCGCGGCGCACTCCTGGAGGAAGCGCAGCGGACCCAGCCGGACCCAGTTCGCCCGCAGCTCGCGCACCAGGGCTTCACGGTCCAGTGCGCCGGCCGCGCGCAGCATGCTGCGGATCGAGTGCTCGCCGGTCCCCCCTTCGCCGGGCCCGGCACCCGGGTCCGGGCGGGCGCCGGCCCCACGTGGTTCCAGGAGCGAAAGCAGGGCATCGAGCTCTTGGATGGAGAGCCCCAGGATCTCGCCGGCGCGATGTCCCTGGCTCAGCAGCAGCGCCACCCGGCGAAGCTGGTCCACGATCGCGGCAGGGTAGACACGGTGTCCGGAGGGCTTTCGCACCGCCACGGGAGAGCCGTAGCGGCGCTCCCACGTGCGCAGTGTCTCGACGGGGACCTGTGTGGCCCGGGACAGCGCCCCGATGGAAAGCGGTCCGGCGACCGGCGTGGCGGCGGACTTCGCCCTGCGGTTCTTCCCGTCGCGATTCACGGCTGCCGCCACTGGACTCTCCATTCAGTTCGTCTGCTCGACACCGCGAAACCCGACGCTGGCTGGGGGGATGCCGGTGCCTGTCGAAGGCCCGGCTCCGCCGGTGCCCTGCCCACGCGACCATGATGAACAAGTATTGCATCGGATGCGAACGATGTCCCTCCGAATCCGCCCGGGCCCTCGCGGCCTCCGTGAATCCGGCGGGAACGGCGCAAGCCGCGGCCCTGCCGATCGTCCGAACCTGTTCATAATCCAGTTCAATAGCTGTTCATTTTCCGAATCGTTCCCGGATGGGGCACATCTCGAGGCAGGTGACCGCCGGCGGCGCAGCGGCGGAAGAACCCGCGGTGCAGGCGCGCACGCCCGGCCGCAATCGTGGAATCTCCAGGAGGCTCGAACGTGTCCAACTTCAAGCGTTTCTCGCTCGCAATGCTCGTGCTGGTCGTGGCGTTCGCCGCCATGGGTTGCCGCAAGGACGACAACCCCGTCATGCCCGCGCCGAAGGCCCGCGTGATGGCCGTTCACGCCTCACCGAACGCTCCCGCGGTGGACCTGCTCGTGGACAACGTCGTGGCGGGAACCGCTCTGGCGTACCCCGGCAACACGGGCTATTTGAGCGTGAACGCGGGGACGCGCAACCTGAAGCTCAACGTTACCGAAACCAGCACGACCGTCATCAACGCGGATCTGCCTCTGTCGCCCGGCGCGAGCTACTCGGTGTTCGCCTGTGACTCGGTCTCGAAGATCGCTCCGCTCGTGCTCACGGATGACCTGGCGGCACCGGCGAGCGGCATGGCGCGCGTCCGCTTCGTGCACCTCTCGCCGAACGCGCCGGCCGTGGACATCGCCGTGACCAGCGGACCGGTTCTGTTCGCCAACAAGTCGTTCAAGCAGTACTCCGCCTTCACGCCGGTGGCCGCGGGGACGTACAACCTCGAAGTGCGCCCCGCGGGCTCGAGCGCGGTGGTCCTGCCGCTGCCCGGCATCACATTGCAGGCGGGCAGGATCTACACGGTGTTCGCGAAGGGTTTCCTGGGCGGGGCGGGCGCGCAGGCGCTTGGAGCCCAGATCATCGTCAACAACTGAGGTGTCTCACTGCGATGGGGAAGCGGAGCGCGCGAGTTTGCGTGCTCCGCTCAGCATCGCGGAATGTGCCATTGTCCGCCGTTCCGCCGCTCGTCCGACCCGGAGGCCGCTCCCCATGCGCTCGCTGCTCACCGTGCTCGCCCTGCTGCTCGCCGCCCCCACGCACGCCCTCGCCGGCAGCGGCGTGCTCCGGGGGCACGTGCGCGGCACCCGCGACCAGCAGCCGGTGCCGTTCGCGAATGTCGTTCTGATCGGCCGGGAGCTGGGTGCGCGAGCGGGCGAGGACGGCGCCTGGGAGATACGCAACCTCGAGCCGGGCCTGTACAACGTGCAGGCCTCGCAGCTGGGCTACCGCAAGGCCGTGTTCTTCGAGGTCGCGGTCTCGCCTGTTCGTCCGACGGTGCTCGACATCGCGCTCGAGGACGCACCGGTGACGACGGACTCCGTGACGGTCACGGCCTCGGCCTTCCGCACGACCGCCGCCAGCCCGCTGTCCCTGCGCTCGGTCGGCGCGGCCGAGATCGCCCGCTTCCCGGGTGGGGATCGCGACATTTCCAAGGTGCTGCAGAGCCTGCCCGGCGTGTCCACCACCGCGTCGTTTCGCAACGATCTCATCGTGCGCGGCGGGGCGCCCAACGAGAACCGCTTCGTGCTCGACGAGGTCGAGATCCCCAGTATCAACCACTTCGCGACGCAGGGTTCCTCGGGCGGCCCGCTCAGCATGATCAACGCGAGCTTCATCCGCGACGCGGACCTGCTGACGGGCGCGTTTCCGGCCAACCGGGGCAACGCGCTCAGCTCCGTCATGGAGTTGCAGCTCGAGCAGGGCAACGACCGCGGCCTCGCCGGCAGCGTGACCCTGGGCGCATCGGACCTCGGACTCTCGCTCGACGGGCCGCTGGGCAGGAACACGACGTACATCCTCTCGGCCCGCCGCTCCTACCTGCAGTTCATCTTCGATGCGCTGGGGCTGCCCTTCCTGCCGACCTACAACGACCTGCAGTTCAAGAGCCGCACCCGGCTGGGCGCGTCCGACGAGATCACGCTCATCGGCCTGGGCGCGATCGACCAGTTCGCGCTCAACTCGTCGGCGAAGGACACCGAGTTCAACCGCTACCTGCTCGACAACCTGCCGGTCACGCCACAGTGGAACTACGCCACCGGGGCGGTGTGGAAGCACTTCCGCCACGACGGCTTCTTGCGCGTGGTGGTCAGCCGTGACCAGCTCGACAATCGCTCGACGCGGTACCAGGACAACGACACGAGCAACCCCGCCAACCTCGTCCAGGACTACCGTTCGCGCGAGACGCAGGACCACGTCCGAGCCGAGCAGACGCTCATGCGCCGTTCCCTGCGGCTCGACTACGGCGCGAGCCTCGACCACGCCCGCTACACCACGAGCACATTCGAGAAGCGCGTCCTCCCGGGCGGGGTGATCGTCGTGGACTATCGCTCGGCCCTCGACCTGAACCGCTACGCGGCCTACGCGCAGGCCAGCCGTGACTTCCTGCACGATCGCCTCTCCGCATCGCTCGGGCTGCGGGCCGACGGCAGCGACTTCGCCCCGCGAACCAGCGACCCGCTGCAGCACCTGTCGCCCCGGCTCTCGTTGTCGTACGCGATGACCCCCGCGTTCCACCTGAACTTCAACGCGGGGCGCTATCACCAGCTGCCCGCGTACACGGTGCTGGGCTACCGCGATTCCACGGGGGCGCTCGCGAACCGCGCGAACGGCATCGGCTGGATCCGGGCCGACCACCTGGTCGGCGGCGTGGAGTGGATCGCCGGCCCCGGCTCACGCGTCTCGGTGGAGGGATTCCTCAAGCGGTACGCCGACTACCCGTACCTGACGCAGGAGGGCATCAGCCTCGCCAACCTGGGGGCCGACTTCGGCGTCGTGGGCAACGCACCGGCCGTGCCCGCCTCGCGGGGGCGGACCTGGGGCGTCGAGTTGCTGGCGCAGCGCAAGCTCAGCCGCGGCTTCTACGGCATCGCGTCGTACACGTTCGCGCGGAGCGAGTTCACCGACCGCACAGGACGATACGTCCCGTCGGCATGGGACAGCCGGCACGTCGCGTCCGTCACGGGCGGCCGCCAGTTCGGCAGGGGCTGGGAGCTGGGTGCGCGCTGGCGCCTGCTGGGCGGGGCGCCCTACACGCCCGACGACGTGGCGCTCTCGTCGCTCAAGGCCGTTTGGGACGTGCGCGGCCGCGGCGTTCCCGACTACGCGCTGCTCAACACGCAGCGCGCCGGAGTGCTGCACCAGCTCGATGCGCGGCTCGACCGGAAGTGGTTCTTCCGTAGCACGTCGCTCGATCTCTACCTCGACGTGCAGAACCTCTACAACTTCAAGCCGCGGCAGGCGCCGCTGCTGGTCGTGGACCGCGACCCGGTGACCGGCGCTCCCGTCACGAATCCCGGCGACGCGAGCCGCTACCTGATGCACACGCTGCACGACGACAACACGGCGGTGTTCCCGACGATCGGCGTCACGGTGGGGTTCTAGCCCGGAGTATTCATGAACCGCCAGCCGAGAGTGCGGGATGTGCGTCAGCCGCAAGAAGATCGGCCGGCCGGACCCACCTTCGGTGGGTACCCCGGAACCGTGTTGTCAACACGATGAGGACAGCGGCCGGTCGAGCTTCGGGGTACCCAC
>CAIXRL010000455.1 GCA_903921835.1 Candidatus Eiseniibacteriota bacterium
GGGGATGCCAGATTCTGCCGGTGAAAGCCCTCAGTAGTGGCGGGATGGGCAACGACGCGGGGGTGGCGGAGGGTATCCGTTGGGCTGCCGACAACGGGGCGCGGGTGATCAATCTGAGCCTCGGTGGCAGCGATGAAAGTCAAACGCTGCACGAGGCCGTACAGTACGCGCTGGACAAAGGCATTGTGGTGGTGGCGGCCTCGGGCAATGAGCGGGCCACCGACAACAAGCCCAACTACCCGGCAGCCTATCCCGAAGTCGTCGCTGTCGGGGCCACCGCCCCGGATCGGCTCTCGGTGTCGATGGCCCACGGGCAGGGCCGTCGCGGCACTACTGACAGCGGTGGGCACTTGACGTGATCAGGCGATCATGATCGATTATCGGGATGCGGCCCAAAGCGTATCCCAAGGAACTCCGCGAGCGGGTCATCCGCGCGTGGCAGCGCAAGAACGCCACGTGGGAGGAGCTGGCGGAGTTGTTCGACGTTGGCTTGGCGACGGTCAACCGCTGGATCGGCCGGTTTCGGCGCACCGGGTCAGCCGAGGCGTTACCCCACGGTGGCGGCCAGACGCACCGCATCCCCGCCGCGATGCTGCCCGTGCTCAAGGCCCTGGTCGACGAGAAGCCCGACCGCACGTTGGCGGAGTTGGCCTCGTGGTACACCGCGCGCACGGGCGTGAAGGTCAGCTCCGCGACGGTCGGGCGTGGGCTCAAGCGGCTGAGGTATTCGCGAAAAAAAAGAGTCTCTCGGCCACCGAGCGGGAGCAGCCGCGGATCCAGGCGTGGCGCGAAAAGTTCTGCGCGCGGCTGGGTGCGCTCACCCCGGCGCGGCTCGTCTTCGTAGATGAAGCTGGCACGCACATCGCGATGACCCGGGAGTGGGCGCGCGGCCCACTCGGCCAGCGCGTGGTCGACCGCGTCCCCCGCAACCGCGGGACCGTGCTCACCCTGATCGGCGCGATGGACCTCACCGGGGTCCGGGCGCTCATGACGGTGGAGGGCGGCACCAGCGGCGACGTGTTCCGGACCTTCGTCACGCGGCATCTCGTCCCCACGCTGCGGCGCGGCGACCTGGTGGTGCTCGACCAACTGGGCGCGCACCGCACGGTCGAGGTCCGGGAGGCCATCAAGCAGGCGGGCGCGGAGGTCGTCTTCCTGCCGCCGTACTCGCCCGACCTCAATCCGATCGAGATGTGCTGGTCGAAGCTCAAGGCGATGCTGCGCTCGGCGGCGCGGCGCACGATCGACGACCTGGCAGCCGCCGCCCACTGCTTGGCGCGATTCATCACGCCGACCGACGCGGCCGGCTGGTTCCGCCATTGCGGCTACGGTGCTCATGTCAACTGATCACCGCTGTCAGAGCGGGGGCACCCTCGCCGCGAGTCCCCGCATCTTCTCCACGAGCAGCCGCAGCAGCTCGCGCTGGAAGGTCGCCTGGTAGTGCCCGGCGGTGGGTGACTCGTGGTACTCACACTGCAGCCACCGGCTGACGGCGCGGGCTTCCTCGACGGGGATGAAGGGGTCGTCGGCGCCATGGAACTGCATCAGGAAC
>CAIXRL010000456.1 GCA_903921835.1 Candidatus Eiseniibacteriota bacterium
CGATCTCGCGACGTCGCGCCCGCGGCGCGCGAGCCCGAGCGCCAGCACCAGCGGCGCCACCGCGAGCACCCGCGGCGCGCCCCAGGCGAGGCCCACCCAGGGCGCGAGCGGCGACGACGCCCAGCTCCATGCCAGTTCGCCGCTGTCGCCAGCTTCGGCGGCGAGCAGGCGCCAAGTGACGAGGTCGCCGGCCAGCAGCAGCGCGAGCCACGCGCCACGCGCGGCGGCGTCGATCGGGCTCGCGGCGAGCGGCGCCGCGCCCGGCAGCAGCCCCTGGCCCGCGATGTCCGCGAGTGCGCGCGCCGCGGGCGAGGAGGCCGTCCACGCCACCAGCAGCGCGAGCGCCCGGGTCGCGAGCCAGGTCAGCCACGCCAGCGCGCTGCGATGGGTGCGACAGCCGGGCAGTTGCGGCCCGACCGCCATCCAGAGCGAGGAGGCCACCATGGCCAGCGCCACGACGAAAAGGAGCACCATGGGTGCAGCCTACACCCGCGCCCGGACGCGCTCACGCTCCACGGCGCGCGCCCGTCAGAACGAGTCGCGCACCGTTTCCAGCGTCGGAACGCGGCCGCGCACGACTCGCGCCAGCGCCTCCTCGTACAGC
This sequence comes from Candidatus Eiseniibacteriota bacterium, assembly GCA_903921835.1. GTDB lineage: Bacteria > Eisenbacteria > RBG-16-71-46 > RBG-16-71-46 > RBG-16-71-46 > CAIXRL01. Next base: position 605 of record CAIXRL010000456.1, read on the forward strand.
CGATCGTAGCCGTCGGCGCTCGCACGCCAGCTGAAATCGTGCGCCATACCGTTGCGCTGGAGCGTGCGCCAGAGTCCCGACTCGAGGTGCACGGCGAGCGCGCGGCGCAACGCCATGACCATTTCGTCGGCCGAGAACGCGTGGAAGACGAAGCCGTTCCCCTCGCGGGTGATCGGGTCGAACTCGCGCACGGTGTCGGCGAGGCCGCCGGTCGCGCGCACGACCGGCACAGTGCCGTAGCGCAGCGAGTACATCTGGTTCAGGCCGCAGGGTTCGTAGCGCGACGGCATCAGAAAGAGGTCCGAGCCCGCCTCGATGCGGTGCGCGAGCGCCTCGTCGTGCGCGGTCGCGAAGTGCCACTGCCACGGCCTCTCGAAGGCCAGCCGGCGAAACAGCTCCTGGTAGCGCGGCTGTCCGACACCCAGGATGACGTAGCGGGCGGGCAGTTCGCTGAGCTCGTGCTCGGCGGATTCGATGAGGTCGAAACCCTTCTGCTCGACGAGCCGCGAGACGATGCCCACCGTGGGCCAGTCCGGATCGAGCGGGAAGCCGCACGCGAGCGACAGGGCGCGGCGGCACGCCGCCTTGCCGTCGATGTGGTCGCGGTCGAAGTGCGCGTCGAGCAGGGCGTCCGTGGCCGGGTCCCAGACCTGGTCGTCGATGCCGTTGAGGATCCCGCGCACGTCGCCGGTGCGGCGCCTCAGCACGCCCTCGAGGCCGCAGCCGGCCTCGCCGCTCGCCTGGATCTCGAGTGCGTACGTCGGGCTCACCGTGCTCACGAGATCTGCGAACACGATGCCCACCTTCATGAAGTTCACGCGGCCCCAGTACTCGAACGGGCTCTGCGGAAAGAACAGCTCGCGCGAGAAGCCCGCGACGCTCATCAGCCACGGATCCACGATGCCCTGGTAGCCGAGGTTGTGGATCGTGAACACGGTCGCCGTGGACGCGAAGCCCGGCTCGTCGGCCTCGTGCGTGCGCAGGAAGCAGGGCGCCCACGCCGCCTGCTGGTCGTGCGCGTGCAGGATGTCGAAGGTCTCCCCGAAGCCCTTGAGCCCCTCGACCGCAGCGCGCGCGAAGAACAGGAAGCGCTCGGCGTTGTCCGGATGCCCCTCGCGAGTCGCGGGGTCGTCGTAGATGCCGGGGCGGTCGACGAACCGGCGCTCGCCCGCGTGGTCCACCAGCAGGACGCGCAGGTCACCGCCGGGGCTCTCCGCGATCTGGAAGCGTGCCGGTTCCTGCGCGATGCCCCACGCCACGCGCGTGCCGCCCAAATCGTGCAGCGTCCACCCACGCGGCAGCGACAGGTCCCGGTATC
>CAIXRL010000457.1 GCA_903921835.1 Candidatus Eiseniibacteriota bacterium
CGTAGCGGAAGATCCGGTAGGTGAAGTATCGGGTCCAGTAGTTGGCGATGATCTTCGAGGTGTCGTAGACGGCCGCGACGCCCGAGACGTACACGCGCCCCTGCCCATCCGCCGCGACGCCGTACACCTGCGCGAACGTGGTGTCCGTGAACGTCGAGATGGTGTCGCCCTGCGCGGCCTTCCTGTTCATCCAGTACTCGCGCACCCGCCACGTGGACCGGTAGTCCCGGATGATCGACTTCCGAAAGTCCGTCGAATCCGTATGCGGCGTGGGATCCGCTTCGCACGTGCCGCGCACGATGTCGAACTTGGCCATGCACGTGTCGCCCTGGTCGAGCACGAACAGCCTGTCCAGACCCGTGGAACTCCCGCCGGTCCCCGCACACAGCGCGACCGGGTTGAACAGCGTCCGGAGGTTCGGGAAGTACGAGGCGTCGATCGGAACCGGGTTCGCGAAGGGATACAGCTTCACGTACCCGCGTGCGATGTCGGGGCCGCCCGAGCCGCCCTTGTTGAACAGCATGAAGAGCTGCGAGGAACTGCCCTGCGTGAGCAGGATGTCCTGGATCCCGTCCATGCCCTTCCAGGTCTGGAGCATGGCGTACTGCTTGTCGCTGGGAACCGTCTTGGCGGCGGGACGTTCCGTGGGAAGCGGGAACTTGCCGCCGCAGCCCGCGACCAGCACCGTGATCAGGAGAACGAGAGAAAACACTAGCCGGCGCATCAGAACCTCATCCCCAGCGAAACGCGCTGGATCGCACCCAGAAAACCGCCGTTGGTGTACGCGTAGTCGAGCGTGCCGTGCAGCGTGCCGAAGTCGGTGTTGAAACCCGCGCCCGCACTGTATTTGAGCTCGTCGGCGCCGAAGTTGTAGCCGGTCCGCAGGGCGAACTGGCGCCGGTAGGTCCACTCGAGCCCGGCCTTGAACGACTGGGAGTTGTCGGCCGGCTGGTCCACCTCGAACGAGGTCGTCAGTCGCTCCTGGCTGTTCTCGATGGGTTCGAACGCGAGCCCGTAGCGGAACATCAGCGGCGGATCGAAGCCGTCGTATTGGCGGACCTCGCCGCCATACGGCGAGACATAGTTGCCGGACGGCGTGAGCGCGGAGCCGAAGTTGGTCAGCGACGTCGCGATGCGGACGCTGCCCAGGCCCAGGTAGTAGATGGAGCCCATGTCGAACAGCACCGCCTTGGTGAGCGGGCCGCCGACCTGGGAGCCGAGATCCTCGCGCAGGTACTTCACGCCGGCGCCGACGAGGAGCTTGTCGGTCCAGCGCCGCGCGTAGGCCGCGCCCACGATGAGGTCCGAGTACCAGAAGTTGCGGCCCGTCCCGAACGGATTGAGGTCCGTGGTCTCCTGCATCTGCGTCGCCAGCACGCCCACCTGCAGGGCGAGCGAGCCGCCCAGCTTGCGCGAGGGCAGGACCACCGTCACGTGGTCGTAGTGGATGTCGGCGGGCCAGTCCACATGCGATTCCGCGACCTCGCGACGCTGCAGCGAGGCGAGACCGGCCGGGTTCCAGTAAATGGCGCTTGGATCGTTCGCGATCGCCACGAACGCCTCACCGAGCCCGACGGCGCGTGCGCCCACGCCAATCTCCAGGAACGTGCCCGAAGCCGTCCCGGCCCGCTGGCCGCCCAGTGACACCTGCGCCGGCGCCGCGGACGCGCCCAGCACGAGCAGCGCAGCCGTCAGGACGACGGCGAGCCCGATGGGGTTCCTAGAGGTCGACATCGAATTGCAGCCTCCACGCCGCGCCACCGCCGTAGTTGGACGGATTGTCCAGGGTGCCGGTGATGTAGTTGGGCGTCATTGAAAAATAGGCGGGATCGAACAGGCCCGCGCCGGCCTTGTAACCCTTGCCGGTGGTGGGATCGACGCGGTAGATCACCTCGGTCCCGAAGATGTTGTTGCCCTGCAGGCTCAGGTCGAACCGCCGGCCCATCAACTTGAAGTAGCGGTCGATCTTGAGGTCCGTCGTCACCTGGAACGGGGCATTCCGGGAATACGGGAGCCCGATCGCGTTGGTGTTGATGTCGTCCATCGGCGTGAACGCGCGTCCGGACTGGCCCTGGACGAACACGTTCGCACCGGTGCGCTTGAGCCACCCCAGGCCGTGCGGCGTTTCGGCGTCGAAGCGGATGTCGAGGTTGCCGGTCAGCTTGTGCGGCCGGTTCCAGGACACGAAGACCTCGGAGAGCCGGGTCTCGGAGGCGCCGCCGATTTCCTGCAGGGCGATCTGCTGGTTCGGGCTGCCGCTCTTGCCCTTGGTCTGCTGGTACGAATACGAGACCTTGCCCGCCCAGTGGTGCGACCGGCGCTTCTCGACCTCGATCTCGACACCCTTCGACCGGGCGAAGTCGCCGTTCAGGTAGACGAAGTACTGCTGGAGGCTCGTCCCCGTGAGCGGGTTCACGATCGAGGCGCTCGGGTAGTCGTAGACGTCCCTGACGAAGAACGTCAGGTTCGCCGCCGCCGTGGGCAGGAACTGGTGCTTCGCGCCCACCTCGTAGTTCACCGAGACCTGCGGGTTCAGGTTCGGGTTGCCCTGGATCGGGAACGACTCGCTCGAGATCGAGTTGAGCTTCGAGTAGACGTACCGGTACGAGGGAACCTGCGTGAACTCGCCGTAGTTGAAAAAGAAGCTGCTGTTCTCGGTGATCGGATGCGACACGATCACGCGCGGCGACATGTGCAGCTTGATGCGGCGACCGAAGAACGAACGCGTGTTCGAGTAGAAGCCGGTCCGCTCGGTGGCCGCGATGTTGTGCCGCGTCGAGTCGGCCAGCGCGTCCTCGGCCTCCTGTCCGACGGCCCAGTAGTCACCGCGGATGCCGACGTTGGCGGCGAAGCCCTCGTACTCGATCCGGTCGCGGAAGTAGACGTCGCCGACCCACGGATGCACGAGCCACTGGTCGTGCGACTCGCCCAGGCCGTCCTTGTCGAAGATCCACGGGTACTCGATGGTCAGGTACTGGACGGTCTGCCACTGGTGCTCGAAGCCCGCCTCCAGCTCGTTGTGGTGGACCCGCTGCGTGATGCCGTAGTGGGCGGTCCAGGTCGTGGTGCGACGGTCCGCAAACTGGTAGTTGTCGCCGCTGTCGTAGAAGTAGTCGTCGCGACGCGGATCGCCGAGCAGAAAGCTGCCGCGATCGTCCGGCTCCAGGTAGTCCGTCCACAGCTTCCCGTCCGCGTCCTGGCGCTGGGCGAAGAACGACCGCGAGACCTGCGCTTCCATGAAGCCGGTCGTGGACAGCGAGCGCCGCCAGAGCAGCTCGGACTGCACGTTGTCCTCGAAGAACGTGCCGGCATTGGAGAGCCGATGGTCCCAGATCCACGGATACGCGGGATCGCCCAGGTCGCCCTGCGCCGTCAGGAGGCTGCGGCCGAAGCCCTGGTCGATGGCGATGCGCTTGGAAACCGTCAGGCTCAGCTTGTCCTTGACGTTCGGCTTCCAGAACAGGCCGTAGCGCGCCGACCAGCGGTTGTCCTCGGAAGGCGACCAAAAGTCGCCGTAGGTGAAGGAGTTCCCGAAGAACGAATCCTCGTAGGTCGAGCGCAGCGACGGGTGGAAATCCGGCGGCGTCAGCGTCCGCCGAAGCAGGTTCAGGTTCCCGGTTCCCAGGTAGCTGTACCGCGTTTCGGAGAAGGCGCTCGAGAGATCCAGGACGCTGCTCAGCGTACCCGGGGGCTTCACGCCGATCAGGCGCAGCGCCGGCGTCCACACCCGGTCCGGCCCGGTCTCGACCACCTGCCACATCCGGCCGCCGTAGCTCCCGGTGCCGGTCGTGATGCCGACCTGGGTCTTTTCGCTGCCTTCCTTGAGCTTGATCTCGACGATGCCCGAGAGCGCGTTGCCGAAGCGGACGTCGTAGGCACCCGTGGCGACGTTGACCTCGGAGACGGACCGGGCGTTGATCTGGCCGGCGGTGGACTGGCCGGTCACCAGGTCACGGTTCGCGACACCATTGACGACGAACACCGTTTCGTCCGAACGCCCGCCGCGGATGTGGATCTGCTCTGCGTCCGTGCTGACGCCGGCCTGCTGCTGCAGGACGTCGTTGACCGTGCTCACGGCGAGGTTGCGGATCTCGGTCGCGGTGACGCTGCGATTGGTCGCGCCGTTCCTGACCTCGACGAGCCGGCGTTCCGCGGAGACCTCGACCACCTTCTCCTCGTGGACGACGACGTCCTCGAGCTGGAAGTTGACCGCGGTGACCTTTCCAGCCGTCACGACAACGGCAGCATTGACCCCGGCCTTGTAGCCGAGGTACTGAACGCGCAGTTCGTACGTGCCGGGTGGCACGTTGGACAGGGTGAACCCACCCTCGGAATCCGTGAGCCCGCCGCGCCTGGCGATGGGGAGGGAGACGGACGCGAACGGGATGGCGTGCCCCGTACGCCTGTCCATTACCCGGCCAGAGATCGTGCCGACATCGGCGGCATGGACAATGCTAGCGATGCTGCAGAGCAGCACCACAATGAGAACTGGAAGTCGCAATGGTTTCATATGTTCACCAGAGTGAGTTGCGTAAGAGAGTCACCCTAGTCGCAAGGAGCGTGAGGGGTCAAGTAGACGTTTGTTTACCAGGGACTACCCCTAACAGCTTCCTCGCGAGCGAAGAGACGGCCATTTCGGACGGCGTTTTCAGTAACTCCCGCGCAGGTCGTACTCCTGCGGGAATGCGTCCATGAACTGCCTGTCGATCTCCAGGTTGACCTCGCGAAGCATGCGCGCCTTCTGCGGATACGGCATGAACGCGCTCTTGAATCCGTTGAGGATGATGCGCTTGATCTCGTAGGGGCTGAGCTTGAACGCCTTCGCGGCCAGCGCGATCTCCTCCGTCACCGTGGTGGCGCTCATCAGCCGGTTGTCCGTGTTGAGCGTGACGCGCAGTCCCTGGCGGAAGTACTGCCCGAACGGATGCGCCGCGGGCGTCCTGGAGACGCGCGTCTGCACGTTCGAGCTCAGGCACATCTCGAGCGGCACGCGGTGGTCGCGCACGTAGCGCAGCAGCACCTCGTCCTCGAGCAGCCGGGTGCCGTGACCGATGCGATGCGCGCCGCAGTAGTGCAGCGCTTGCGCGATGCTGGCGGGCCCGAAGGCCTCGCCCGCGTGCACGGTCGAGTTGATGTGGTTCTTGTGGATGATCTCGAAGGCTTCGCGGTGCATCTTGGCCGGATAGTCGCGCTCCTGGCCCGCGAGGTCGAACGCCAGCACGCCACGGCCGCGATATGCGACCGCGAGTTCGGCCAGCGCCACCGACGTGCGCGGCGGCATCGAGCGGATGCCGCAGATGATGACGCCCGTCGAGACCTCGTGCTTGCCGCCGGCGTCGCGCAGGCCCGCGATGACGGGGTCCACGATGTCCTCGAAGGACAGCCGGCGCTTGCGGTGCAGGATGGGCGAATAGCGCACCTCGAGATGGCGGACGTTCTCGGCGGCGCAGTCCTCGACCAGCTCGTAGGCGACGCGGTAGAGCGACTCCTTCTGCTGCATGACGCTCAGCGTGATGTCGAAGATCTTGAGGTAGTCGCCGAGGTTGCGCGTGCGCCGGCCCGCCTGCATCAGCCGCGTCAGCTTCGCCAGGTTGGTGGTCGGCAGCTTGACGTTCTGCTGCTGCGCGAGTTCGAGCACCGTGCGGGGCCGCAGGCTGCCGTCCAGGTGACAGTGCAGTTCGGTCTTGGGCAGCTTGCGGATGACGTCCAGTGTCAGCTTCATCGTCTGATCGTGCTCCGGGCACGCCCGACGGCGTGCCGCATCGGGGGTGTGGCGAGGATGTCAGCCCTGGCTGCGCTCCAACGCCATGATCTTGCGGACGCGGCGCTCGTGCCGGCCGCCGGCGAAATCGGTTTCCAGGAACAGGCGCACCATGCGCGTCGCCGCGCCGCGATGCACCACTTTGGCGCCAATTGCGAGCACGTTGGCGTCGTTGTGCTCGCGCGCGTTGCGCACGGTGGCGTCGTCGTGACAGAGCGCGCAGCGGACGCCGGCGATCTTGTTCGCGGCCATGCTCGAGCCGATCCCGGCGGAGTCGATCACGATGCCGCGCAGCGCGCGGCCCGCGGCGACCTCGCGCCCGACCGCCGCGGCGAAGTCCGGGTAGTCCACG
>CAIXRL010000458.1 GCA_903921835.1 Candidatus Eiseniibacteriota bacterium
CGCGCCGCCGCGCGCGAGACGCTGGGAGTGCCCGCGTGGGCGGGCCGGCCTGTCGCCGCGCCGCGGCCGGCCGGGGAGGACGAGCCCGCCTTTGCGGAGGACGTACGGGCGCTGCTCGCCGACGGCCGCGAGGGCGACGCGGCGCTGCTGCTCGGGCGCTGGCTGGCGCACGACGTCCGCGTCGCGCCGCCGGGCGAGCGGGACGCGGCCGCGGCGCTGGGCGCCGCCTCGCTCGCCTTCGATGCGGGACGCCCGGCGCTGGGCACCCGGCTCGCCGAGGCGGCGTTCGCGGCGGCGCGGTCGGACAGCGAGGCGTGGGCCGTGGTGCCGTGGGCCTATCCGCCGGCGTTCGAGAGGGAGATGGCGGCGGCGGAGACGCTGGGGGTCGAGCGCGCGCTGATGTGGGCGCTCGTGCGCCAGGAGAGCCGTTTCGATCCGCGCGCCCGCTCGCGCTCCGATGCGCTCGGGCTCGCGCAGCTCAAGCTCGCCGCGGCGCAGGACGCGGCGCGCCTGCTGCACGAGCGGGCGCCGGGGGAGGAGGCGCTGTACGAGCCCGCGCGCGCCGTGCGCTACGGGGCGCGCTATCTCGCACAACTGCTCCGGCGCTTCGACGGTTGCGTGCCCGTGGCGCTGGCCGCGTACAACGCGGGACCCGCCACGATCCGGCGCGACTGGCGCGAGATCGTCGCGCGCGGCGGGGACGCGCTCTTCTGCGAGCTGGCGAGCAATGCCGACTCGCAGGACTACGCCCGGCGCATCACGGGATTCCGCACCGCCTACCGCGAGCTGCGGCCCACCACCGCAAGGTGAGCGCGGTGCGGGCGGAACGCCACGAGCGCATGGCGGCGCTGCGGCGGAAAGTGGCCGCAACGCCGCCGCCGGGAGCCGCGCTTCTGGTAACCTTGCGGGCGTGAGCTCCAGACCGTCCCGTGCCGATCCCCTCGAACCGCTCCGCTCGCCGCAGTGGCTCGCCGAGGCGCGCCGCAAGGCGATCCACCTCTGTTTCATCGTGCTGCCGCTCGAACTCGTGCACAACGTGCTGCCCTGGCCGCGGGGTCACCGCCAGCTGGAGCTGTTTTTCACCGCGCTCACCGTGGCCGCGATGGCGGTCGACCTGCTGCGGCTGCACGAGCAGCGGGTGCGGCGCTTCTTCAGCGAGTTCCTCGGGGGGATGATCCGCGAGCACGAGGCGTTCGGGCTGCTCGGCTCGACCTACCTGCTGCTCGCGTCGCTGCTGGCGATCGAGATCTTCCCGCAGCCGATCGCCGCCGCCGCGCTGGGCTACACCGTGCTCGGGGATGCGTTCGGAGCGCTGGTGGGCCGGGCGATCGGCCGGCGGAAGTTCTTCAACAAGTCGCTCGAGGGAGCGGCGGGGTGTCTGACGGCCTGCCTGGTGTGGGCCGCCTACGTCGTCCTGGTCGCGCACGTGCCGCTGCGGGTGGCGCTCGCGGGCGCTCTCGCGGCCACCGTGGTGGAAATGCTGCCGATCCCGCTCGACGACAATCTCGGGATCACGCTGGCGTCCGGCTTCGTGATGAAGCTGCTGGCGGGCTGAAGCGACGCGGACGCAGGCAGTTCATCGCCTGCAGGGGCCGGCGCCTCCGGTGCGCGGACGGGCACCGGGCTGCGCCCGGAGCGGGCGGAAGCCGGAATCCGCCGCGGCGCCCCTTCATCCGCCCGGCGGACCGCCGATACTGTGACGCGGAGTCAGCCCCCGGAACCTGTCCCTCCCAGGAGCCGTCACCCATGCACGCACCGTACGACTACCTCGGCTTCGTGGCGCTCTCGCTGCTGCTGTTCGCCGCGTGCCAGGCATTCACGCTGCGCGCCGGCAGCCAGCTGCGCGTCCGGCTCGTTTCGGGCGTGCTGGTCGTGGTCGTGCTCGTTGCCGGCTGGCCGGTGACGCGTTCCGCCGGCCAGCGCGCGCGAACCAATCTCGTGCAGATGCTGCTGGGCTACGCGCCGACGTACGCGGCCGAGATGCAGGTCATGGGGCACGAGAGATTGTCGCTCGCGACCCGTTCGGACGATCCCGACTACCTGCGGATGATCGAGGGGGAGAAGCGCTGGTTGTCGGTGAACCCGTCCGCCAACGACATCTACACGTACCAGCGCGACTCGGCAGGCATTGTACGGCTGATCGTGGACTCGGAGACCGACTACGACCACAACGGACGCTACGAGGGCGAGCGCGAGTCGCGCACGTCGATCGGCGAGGTCTACCCGGACACGACAGCGTCGCTCGCGGCGGCGTTTCGGGGCATCGGCGGTTTCGACGCCGAGCCCACTACCGATCGCTGGGGGACGTGGGTGAGCGCCTATGCTCCGCTGCACGATTCCCACGGCGGAATCTGCGGCGTGCTCGGGGTGGATTTCGATGCGCACAGCTGGATGGGGAAGATCGAGGCTGCCCGCGAAACCGTGATGGGCTATCTGCTGCTGGTCGTGCTCTTCGCGAGCGGGGTCGGCGCCTTCATCGTCGTGCTCGTGCATCACCGCGACCTCGCGCTGGCGGGGAACCGCGCGAAGAGCGAGTTCCTCGCCACGATGAGCCACGAGATCCGCACGCCCATGAACGGCGTGAGCGGCATGGCGGCATTGCTGCTCGAGACGGCGCTCACGGACGAACAGCGCGAGTTCGCACTCACGATCCGCACGTCCGCGGACTCCCTGCGCGCGGTGCTCGACGACGTTCTCGACTTCTCCAAGATCAAATCCGGGCATCTCGAGCTGGAGCGCGCGCCGTTCGACCTGGAACACACGTGCGCCGACGTGATCGCGCTGCTCGGCACGCGCGCCAAGGAGAAGGGGCTCGCGCTGGAGCTGCACTGGGAGGCCGGGCCGTCCCACCACGTGACCGGGGACGCGCTGCGGCTGCGGCAGGTGATCGTCAATCTCGTCGGCAACGCGATCAAGTTCACCGAGCGCGGCCACGTGCTCCTGCGCGCGTCGTGCGCCGAGTCCGGCGAAGGCATGCGGCGGGTGCGCGTCGCGATCGAGGACACCGGGATCGGCATCGCGCCCGAGGCGCAGGCGCGGGTGTTCGAGCAGTTCCTCCAGGCCGACGGCTCGACGACGCGGCGCTTCGGCGGCACGGGCCTGGGCCTCGCGATCAGCAGGCGGCTGGTCGAGACGATGGGCGGGAGGATGGCGCTGGTGGGCGAGCCGGGCAGGGGTTCGACGTTCTCCTTCGAGCTTCTGTTGCCCGCAGCCGAGCCGCCACCTGTCCTCGAGTCCGCGCTTCTCGCGCCCGCGCCGGCCCCGAAGTCGCTCGGCCGCCACGTGCTCGTCGTGGACGACGTCGAGACGAATCGCCGGGTCGCCGGCCACATGCTGCGCCGGATCGGCTGCACGTTCGACCTGGTGGACGGGGGGAGCGCGGCGCTGGCGGCGCTGGCGGCGCTCCGTTACGACCTGGTCCTGATGGACTGCCAGATGCCCGGGATGGACGGCTACGAGACCACGGGGGAGATTCGGCGCCGCGAGGGCAGCGGGCCGCGAACCCCGATCGTGGCGATGACCGCGAACGCCATGTCGGGCGACCGCAGCCGCTGCCTCGAGGCCGGCATGGACGACTACCTCGCCAAGCCCGTGCAACCGGCGGCGGTCGCGGCGATGGTCGAGCGCTGGGGGCGGGGCGCCGCGGATGCGGCGGCCTGACGGCGCGCGCGCGCCGAAAGTCCGGCGCTGTCCGTGCCGATAACCCGGTCGACATGGCGACCCAGGATCCCGAACCCGGAACCCCGCGCGCGACCGCGCTGCGCATGGCCGAGCACCGCGAGTTCGCCGGGGCCTTGCAGTGGCTCGAGCGCGCCCTGGTGAGCGGCGCGGGCGCCGACGAGCGGCAGCAGATCGCCGCGACGCTCGCGGACGTGGCGCGCATGGCGGAATCGGCCGGCGAGTTGGAGGTCGCCCAGCTCGCTCTGGAACGTGCCGCGCGTGCCGTGGAGTGGGCGGACCTTCACTGCGAGCTGGGTTGCCTTCTGGCGCGGCGCGGGCGGCGCGCCGAGGCCCGCGCGGCGTTCGACCGCGCGCTGGCGCTCAATCCCCGCTACCGCACCGCGGTCGTGGAACGCGCGCTGCTCGATGCACGCGAGGGCCGGATCGCCGAGGCCATGCAGACGCTGCGCGTTTTGGCCGCGGGGGGCGCGCTCGCCGAGCCCGGCGTCTTCCAGCAGGGGCTCGAGCGGCTCGGTCACGCGGATTTCGAGGATGCCGCACCCCTGCTGCGACGTGCGCTGCACAGCGGGGATGCGTGGCTCGAGGAGCAGTTGCGCGCCTACCAGGAGCTGGTCCATGCCGGGGGACCGGCGCGCGCTCTCGCCATGTTGCGTGCCGCGGCGACCGAGCGGCCCGCGTATCCCGATCTCCAGCTGCTGCTCGGTGTGCACGAGCTCAAAGCGGGAGCGACCGACGACGCGATCGAATCACTGACGCTCGCCCTGGAGCTCAATCCGGACTACCACGCGGCCCGCGTCGAGCTGGCGCGCGCGCTCGAGACGCTGGGGGACACGCCGCAGGCGATCGCGCTGCTCGAGCAGGTGCTCGCGGTGGACGCGGCGCACGCGGAGGCCCGCGCCCTCCACGAGCGGTTGTCGTCCCGCCGCCGCGGATCGCGGGTCGCCAGCAGCGCGGCCTAGTCCGCATTACTCATGAGCCCGCGGCCTGCGAGCGCGATCTGCGCGCCATCCGGACCCACCTTCGGTGGGTACCCCGAAGCTCGACCGGCCGCTGTCCTC
>CAIXRL010000459.1 GCA_903921835.1 Candidatus Eiseniibacteriota bacterium
AGCCCGCAAGGTCCAGCGCGTCGAGCCTGGCAGCGAACGCGAGCACGCCCGATAGCTGCTCCGCGACGCGCTCGATCGCGTCCTCGGGAATCTCGAGCCGCGCCAGCTCGGCGACGCGGCGGACCTGCACAGGATCAATCGCCATCGTCACCTCCGCTCACGAACCGCGCGAGGACCTTCTTCACCGAGCCGGCGAAGCGCACGTCGAGCTTCATGTCAGGTCCCTCGCCCTCCGCGCCGACCACGACGCCCGCGCCGAAACGGTCGTGGTGCACACGCTGTCCCACCGCCTTGCGCGAAGCGGCCGTGCGCGCGGGCACACTGACGCCGTGCGACGGCCCTCCGGGCACGTCCTCGAAGTCCATCGCCAGGTCGTTGACGTCGTCCTTCTGATAGGTGCGCCCATCGCCCCACCGGCTCGTCTCGACGTCGCGCGGCGTGCTGGCGCGGCGCGGCGCGCTGGACAGCGGACGCGCCTGCGCGAACGCCGGGCCCTGCACGCCGCCCTCGCGCCGCAGCAGTTCCGCCGGAATCTCCTCGACGAAGCGCGACACCTGCGCGCCCCACGCGCCGTCGAAGCGGCGGCGGTACGCGGCCGCGGTCAGCAGCACCTCGTCGCGGGCGCGCGTCAGCGCCACGTAGAACAACCTGCGCTCCTCCTCGAGCTGGCTGGCCTCGTTGCGGCCCTCCTTGAGCGCGGAGGCGTGCGGCAGCAGGCCCTCCTCGAGCCCCGCGACCGCCACGGTGTCGAACTCCAGTCCCTTGGCGTTGTGCGCGGTGAGCAGCAGCGCGCGGTCGACGTCCTCGGTCAGCCGGTCCGCGTCCGTGAGCAGCGAGCACTCCGAGAGGAACTCCATCAGCCCGCCGCGCCCGGTCGCGGCGAACGCGCCCGCGAACGCCCCGAGTTCATCGACGTTCGCGCCGCGGTCCATCAGGTCCTGCTGGTCGTCGCACGTCGTCTCGAGGTGCTTGCGGTACCCGCTCTTCTCCAGCAGGCGCGCGAACAGCACGTCGAGCGGCTCCTCGCGCCTGGACTCGAGGTCGTCGAACATCGCGAGGAACGCCGCCGCTCCCGCGCGCGCCGGCCCGCGCAACGCGCCCTCGGCGACGAGGGCGCGCAGCGCGGTGAAGGGCGTGGCCGCGCCCGCGGCGAGGCGGGCCTCGACCTGCGCCTCCACCGCGGGCCCGAGACCGCGCCGGGGCGTGTTCCAGACGCGCCAGAACGACACCAGGTCCGCCGGGTTCACGAACAGGCGCAGGTACGCGAGCAGGTCCTTCACCTCCCGGCGCTGGAAGAACGACACGCCGCCGACGATCTCGTACGGAATGCCGGCCTGGCTCAGCTCGACTTCGAGCGCGCGCGACTGCGCGTTGGTGCGGTAGAGCACGGCGCACTGCGAGAGCGGCCGCCCGCGGGCGCGCTGCGTCTCGATCCAGCGGCGCACGCGGCGCGCCTCGTCGGCCTCGTCGCGGCACAGCGCGAAGGTGAGCAGCGCGCCGTC
>CAIXRL010000460.1 GCA_903921835.1 Candidatus Eiseniibacteriota bacterium
CGTCGCTCGCCCGAGACGGGTGGGTGGCTGACGATCTGGCCCGCACGCTCTCGGCGATGGCGGGCTTCCGCAACGTGCTCGTCCACGGCTACGATACCGTGGACCTCGACGTCGTCCGCGACATCCTCGAGCACCGGCTCGACGATCTCCTCGCCTTCTCGCGCGCGATTCGCGCGCGCTTGCTGGTTTGAGCGCCGACGCGAGCACTCCGCGCAGGTCGGTCTGGCCCACACCATCCGCTGGCAGGCAGGTACCTGCCCGTGTGCAGGGCCTGGAGCGCCGCCAGCCATTGCCGACGTCCATCACCTGAAGGTCCAGAGGGCGTTGCCTACTGGTTGTTCCTGATCTGCCGCCTCGCACCTCGACCTCGCGTGCAACAGCGTGCCAGGCGCGGCGGCGACGACGGGATTCCCGGCAAGTCCGGCATTCTAGCGTGAGTTTACCGCGGGATCGACAAACGGGCCACCAACAGGCCGTGGCTATTGGACATTTTACGTTCCTGGCGTATACACCAACGCCTCCGTCACGCCCAGTCCGGGGAGGAATGGCGCCAGGGTCGGCTCGACGTCTTCGAGTTGCGTGGTGACACGCAGGCGGCGCGTGGCGCTGCCCGTCCGGGCGACCGTGACGCGCCGGACCCGGGTCAGCGCGTCCAAGAGACTCTCCATGCTGGCGTAGGGCGCGTGGGCCTGTTGGGCCTGCAGAAACACGGTGCGGGCGAGCAGGTAGCCGAGCACACATGTGAAGACATGGACGTGCAATTTCTGATCGGTCCAGTGAAATTGCGGTCGCAGGGCCAGGTGGACCGGATCCTTGAGATGCCCGAAGACGGCCTCGACGTGGGACTGCCCGTGATAGGCCTGGATGATGTCGGCGGTGGACCAGTCGTGGCGATTAGTGATCAGGACGACACGTCCCAGGCGGTCGCGGGCGAGGGTGTCAAACGCCTCGCGGTCAAATCGGTAGGTGAGCGTCAGCGCGGGATCCTCGCCGGTGAGGTCCACGTGCAGCACCTGCGCCAGATGCTGACGGCCCCGCATCCGCGCCGCGATGTCCTGCTGAATGCGGGCACGGGGGCGCGTCTGCGTGCCGCGCTGGAGCGTGTCGGCCAGCCTCGCGAGCCAGCGTTCGGCGCGGGTGACGTGCTGCAGAATGCCGCGCATCTGACCGTCGTGTAACCGGTCCGAGCGGACGACGACGACGGTGCGGTCCGCCCGCCAGATCGTGCGACGGGTGCGGTACGCCAGGATGGGGTCGCCGCCCGGGATCGCCACGGGCGCGAGGTGGGCATTGGCCTCCGTGACGAGTGCCCGCTGGCCGGTCGCCGTCAGGCCCGTGACGTAGTGCAGCGGCGCCTGATCCACCAACGCCTGGTTGGCCCGCGACACGTTGCCCTTGTCGTAGACGATGGTCATGGCGTCGACGTCGAGGTGCAGATCCACCAACCGCTGGCGGACCGCCGGCAGGACGTCGGCGAAGCAGGTGGCATCGGCCACCTGTCCCCCGTAGACCTGATGCCAGAGCGGGAGGTCGCCGTGTCGCGAGCAGAGCAGCGCGACGCCGACTTGGCGCAGATCATCGCGCTTCTGTTTGTTGTGGCCGCGCGCGGGGAGCGTGGGGCGCGCATTGGTCGAGGCGATGAACGTGAAGAAGTTGGTCGCATCAAACAGGAGCGTGTCCACCGGCAGCGCGAGTCGCGTCAGGACACGCCCGACGATGTCGCGCTCCATGCCCGCCAGACTCTCCACCGGTACCTGGTCCATCTGATCCCAACAGTGTTGGCTCGTGAGGCGCTCGACCGGGACGCCGACCACGTCGCCCAGCGACGTGGTGCGGGCCCAGTCGGCAAACCCGCGCTTGCTGGTGGCGTGGCACGCGCGTCCGATGGCGAGGAGGGTCACCGTCTGTCCCACCGTGAGCCCGTCGTTCGCGACCGGCACCGCCCGCGGCGGCGCCGTCGCGC
>CAIXRL010000461.1 GCA_903921835.1 Candidatus Eiseniibacteriota bacterium
ACGTATGCGTGCTCCGCGCGGACGGGCGTCGAGCTGTGCGGTGACTTCAACAGTTGGGCGAGCTCGGCCGATCCGCTGGCGCAGCAGGCCGACGGCACGTGGACGATCACGCGCAAGCTCGCACCCGGGTCCTACGGCTACAAGTTCCTCGTCGACGGCGCCACATGGAAGCAGGACGATGGCAACCCGGACGGCAAGGACGATGGCTATGGTGGAAAGAACTCCGTCGTCACGGTGAAGTGACCTCGGGCGCCGGGCTCCACGCCCGGCGCCCTTTCGTTTGCCCCGCGGTCCCGCCTGCGGCGGGTCGCTCTTCCCGGGAGAACACCCGATGAAGTCCCTTCGACCGCGTGCGACGCTGGTCGCGCTCGGGCTCGCGCTGGCGGCTTTCGTGTTTGCGACCCCACCCGCGCTCGCCACCCAGGTGACGTTCCGCTACCAGCCGGTGATCGGCGGCGTGACGGGCGTCGCCGTGGCCGGCGGCTTCAACAACTGGAACGTAACCGACCATCCGCTCAAGGACGACGACAAGGACGGCATCTGGAGCGCCGAGTACGACCTGCCCGCAGGCAAGATCACCTACAAGTTCGTGGTCAACGGCGACCAGTGGATGACCGACGAGAGCGCGGCGGCCACCGAGTCCGACGGCTACGGCGGCCAGAACGCCGTCCTGATGATCACGGACAAGCCGGTCACGGTCGGCTACGGCACCACGGTCAAGAAGGCGGCGCCGGTCAAAATGGGCCTGCGCCGGGTCGGCTTCACGTTCCATCCCGACAAGCCCGCCGACCAGGTCTCCGTCGCCGGCACCTTCAACGACTGGACCGTGGGCAAGTCGCCCATGACCGGCCCCGACTCGAAGGGCAACTACACCGCCACGCTCCTCATGGCCCCGGGCAGCTACCAGTACAAGTTCGTCGTCGGCGCCGGCGGCTGGACGCCGGACAAGGTGGGCCAGGACGCCGAGGTGGACGACGGCTACGGCGGCAAGAACTCCGTGCGCAACGTCGACGAGCGCTACCCCGCGATCGCGGTCAGGAAGGGCGATGGCGACGTGTTCGTGGACGGCATCGAGCACACGCAGATGGCGAGCGAAGTGAACGCCATGGGCGGCGGCCGGGTGCAGCTCACCGCGCGTGCCCACCTCGACGACGTGGAGGGCGTGGACCTGATCACCTGGACGGCCGGCAAGGAGACGGTGACGCCCATGCGCTCGGTCAACATGGACAAGATCTACGAGTATTTCCGCGCGGAAGTCACGATGCCCGCCGGCTCGACACCCTACTCGTTCCGCTACCGCGATGGCGCGAAGGTGCAGTGGCTGACGCCGAAGGGCCTCGCTGCCACGTCGGCCGACCGGTTCACGTTCGACAGCGAGAAGTTCCCGCCGTTCGTCACGCCCGAGTGGGTGCGCAACGGCATCATCTACCAGATCTTCCCCGACCGGTTCCGCAACGGCAACCCGGCGAACGACCAGGATTTCCACGAGTGGTACTACGAGGGCAAGCACACGCTGCCGCCCGGCGGGGTGCTGAATAC
>CAIXRL010000462.1 GCA_903921835.1 Candidatus Eiseniibacteriota bacterium
AGCTCGACCGGCCGCTGTCCTCATCGTGTCCACAACACGGTTCCGGGGTACCCACCGAAGGTGGGTCCGGCCGGCCGATCTTCTTGCTGCTGACGCACATCCCGCACTCTCGGCTGGCGGTTCATGAATACTCCGGGCTAGTGGGGCCTTCTCTCCCAGCCCCGCTCCACGTGCGGCAGCCACCGGACGCGCCAGCGCATATCCTCGCCTTCGAACGACCGCAGGACAACGCGTGAAGGGTTCGAGCTGATCTGGAATGCATCGGACAGGTTCGCCGTCTGCACGTCGCAGGTCCGGTCCGACGGAACCGGAGGCCTCAACACGACGCCCCCCGGTGGTGTACGGAGTCCGCTGCCGTCGATGTCAACCACGGGCAGCCCCGCGTCATCCCTCCACATCCGGTAGCTGAGCGTCCCCCACCGCGTGTGCAACCCGCGGACGACGACCCCGGAATCTGCCAACCACGCCGCGGGCACGCCCGCGCCGATCACCAGCGAGCTGTCCGACTCGTCCTCGTACGCCAGCATGTCGAGGACGCTGCGCACGTAATCGGTGCCGCACCACGTGTGCGGCATGTCGCCGATGAAGTGCGGGGCGCGCTCGTCGTGCCAGACCACCTCGGCCCAGTGCTGGAAGCCCGGCGGGCGGCGGTACTGCATGAGCCACTGCAGCTCTTCGTACGCGCGGTCGCGCCAGCCGAGGTGGGCCATGGCACCCACGTTGCGCCACTCGTACGGCGTGAACGCGTCCCACTTCTCGGTGCCATCGCGACGCTTCATGAAGAAGTCCCAGTACTTCGTGTACGTGGCCTCGACGGCGGCGCGTGGGAGCACGTCACCGGCGTTCACGGGGTCGAACGCGATGCTCGTGCTCGTGGCGTCGAAGTCGCCCAGGTCGGCGCAGCCGGGCATGTAGTCGATGCCGCGGGCCTTCAGCGTCGCGCTCACGGAAGCCGTGAGGTCCTTCGCGAACCCGTCGCGGTCGCGCTCCAGCGACGCGCGCTCGGGCTTGCCGAGCAGCGCGGCCAGCCACGCGGCGTCCTTGAAGCCGCGCAGCGCGAACAGGTCGTCCCAGTACGAGTGCATGGGCTTGGCGGAGTAGCCCTCGTGGCTGATGGACGGCGGCAGGATCCCGTGGAACGGCGCGTTCGCCGGCGTGCTCCACTCCTGCGTCAGGCGCTGCGCACGCAGCGTGTCCAGGTAGGCGGCGGCAGCTGCGACGTGCGGCCACATCTTCTCCGCGAACGCGCGGTCGCCGGTGAAGCGCACGTATTCGGCGATCAGGTAGATCAACTCGCCGCTGCTGTCGTGCTCGGGCACCGGGTCGGCGCCGCGCTGGTCCACGCAGCACGGCGACTTGCCGTTTGCGAACTGGTAGGGCGCGAACCACTCGATGAACTGCCGCACCGTCTCCGTCTCGCCCAGCCGCAGCAGCGCGCTGGACGTGAGGCAGCCGTCGCGGATCCACGAGCGCGCGTACGAGCGCGTGCCGGGCTGGATCGCGGGCCCGTTGCGGTTCACCAGCACCCAGCCGATCTGCGCCTTGAGCGCGTGCACGACGTCGGTGTCGGGGAGCGATAGGGTCACGCGGCCGATGCGCTTCCTCCACGCGTCCTCCGCCCGTGCCTGCCACAGGTCCAGGGCGCCCCTGGGATCCGCGTCGAACGGCGGGAACGCGATTGGCGCGGGCGGCCCGTGCAGCGGCACCGAGATCGCCACCTCGCGCTCGCCGTGCGCGGGCAGATCCAGCACGTACGCCAGCGCGCCCGAGGCGTGCGCGAACGGGTCCGCGATCGTCATCGCACCAGGCAACCGGCCCTCGCGCAGCCAGTCCACGATGTCGCCCTGGTCGAACGTCGCGGCACCGAAGCCGAGCGGCTCCGTGAGCGACACCAGTCCGCGATCGCCGTTCGCGCGCACGATGCGCTCGTCGCGCGCCAGCGTCCGGATGGGCGCGGTACCTCCCGGCGTGTTGAGGAACTGCGTGGGCGGGTTCACCTGGAACGGGCGCAGCGCCAGGTAGAGCGTGTCGCGGCGCGGCGCGGCCGACAGGTTGCGCACGCGGTAGCGCGCAATGAGCTCGGAGTGACCCGGATCGCCCTGCGCGAACACGGTGACGTTCAGCCGCAGGTCGCCCGCTGCCCACTCCACCGTCGGGATCGGCAGGTCGCCATCCACGAGCCCCGGCGTGGCCTGCACGTCGGCCCACGTAATCAGCCGGCCGCGGTCGCGCAGGAACGGCTCGACCGAGAACGCGCCCTTGCCGGTCTCGAGCCGGCCCACCTCGTCCACGAGGCCCTCAGCCGAGTCGAAGTCCTGCCCCACCACGGTCCAGAAGACGTTCTCCCCCAGCATCGCGCGCGGGTAGTCGCCGCGCGGCGCCTCCTGCGCGATCGCGCCGAAGAAGTTCTCCAGCGTCGCCGACCACTCGAGCGGCTTCACCTCGACGCCCGCGATGCCCACGACGCCGTCCGCCGCCGCGGCGCGCGTCGCGCGGATGCGCACCCGGCGCGCGTCGCTCTCGGGCAGCCAGACGTGGTCGCGCCCGCCGTTGCCGCCGCGCACGGTGTGCCCCTCCTGCCACGCGTGCCCGTCGCTCGAGAGCTCGACGACGTAGTCCGTCGCGGCGTGACCGCGCGCCCAGTCGATCACCAGCCCGCCGAGCTCGCGCTCCGCGCCCAGGTCCAGCGCGAGCGCCGGCGCGCCATCGTGCGGCGCGCTGGCCCACGCGGTCGCGGGGTCGCCGTCCACCGCGCGCGGCGCGGCGCCGGAGTTG
>CAIXRL010000463.1 GCA_903921835.1 Candidatus Eiseniibacteriota bacterium
ACCGTCCAGCAGTTCGTCGACGCCAGCAACTCGTACGGCGTGCGCGTCGCCCGGCTGCTGGCCCCGCCACCCGCGACGCCGAGCGCCATGGCCGACGTCACGCAGGGACAGTCCGCGGTGAGCGTGACCCTGACCGGCGTTTCCGCGTCGGGCTCCGGGTTCTTCGATCCGGGCGCCGACCTGGCGTCGCCGGCCCGGGCTTTCAACCACCTCGCGGCCGCGATCACGACCGGCGCGGCCACAGGCACGCCGCCCACGGTCACGTCCGCGACCTACGTGAGCCCGACCACCGTCAACCTGGTGCTGAACGCGTCCGCCGCGACGGCGAACCTGACCGGGCAGACCTACACCATCACCATCACGAATCCCGACGGCCAGACGGCGGCCGGCGCCGTGGTGCACGTGGTGACGTCGGGCTTCACGATCACGGCCTCGGCCGGCGCGGGCGGTGCGATTTCGCCCTCCGGCGCCGTGCTGGTGTCCAGCGGCGGCAGTCAGTCGTTCACGATCACGCCGGACGCGTGCCACGCGATCGCCGACGTGCTGGTGGACGGCGCCTCGGTGGGCGCCGTGACGGGATACACGTTCACCAACGTGACGGCGGCCCACACGATCGCGGCCAGCTTCGCGATCAGGACTTTCGCGATCACGGCGTCCGCCGGCCCCAACGGCTCCATTACGCCCAGCGGCGGCGTGTCGGTAAACTGCGGTTCGAGCCAGTCGTTCACGATCACGGCCAACGCGTGCGCTCACATCCTGGACGTGCTGGTCGATGGCGCGTCCGTGGGCGCGGTGACCGGCTACAACTTCACGAACGTGACGGCAGCCCACACGATCGCGGCGAGCTTCGCCGTGGGCGTGGCGCCGCCTGCGGCGGTCACCGCGCTGGGCGCGACGCAGGTCAGGTCGGGCAACGGCGGCGCCGCCACGACCGGCATCACGCTCACGTTCACGGCCCCGGGCGGCGCTTCGGTCGAGACGTGGCGAAAGGGGTTCGGCAGCTATCCGTTCTACGCCAGCGCGCCGGGCACCGGCGCCGCGCCGTCGGTGCCGTCGGCGTATCCGCCCGCGGGGTGGACGCTGACCGGCGTCACGGCTTCGGGTCAGGTGGACCACCCGGGGGCGCGCGACTTCTGGTACTACGTCGCGTACGCGAAGGACGCGTGCGGCAATGCCTCGGCGGTCTCGAACATGACCGCGGGCACGCTCGACTACCACCTCGGCGACTTCAGTGACGGCGTGACGCCGGGCACGGGGGACGACGCGGTGAACATCGTCGACGTCTCGCTGCTGGGCGCGCACTACGGCGCGTCGGGAGCGGGGCTGACGGGCTTCGCCTACCTCGACGTGGGCCCCACGACCGACTACTCGACCAGCGGCCGTCCGACCGTGGACGGCGTCGAGGACTTCGAGGACCTGGTCATGCTCGGGCTCAACTACGCCGCGGGCGTGTCGGCGCCTGCGCGGGCGCAGCGCGCCACGCGGCCCGCCCAGGGAGGTGCCAACCTCGTCGCGGTGAATGGCCCGGCGGCGGTGCGCGCGGGTGAGGAGTTCGACGTTGCGATGGAGCTGTCGGGCAACGGCATGCTGCAGGCGCTGTCCACGACGCTCCGCTGGGATGCGTCCGTGGTCGAGCCCGCGGGCGTGTCGGAGGGTGAGCTGCTGGCGTCGCAGGGTGGCGTCGTGCTCTCGCCCGGGCCTGGACGCGCGGACGCCACGCTGCTCGGCGTCGGCCAGGGCGGCATCGCCGGGCAGGGCGCGGTGGCGACGGTGCGCTTCAAGGCGCTCGCGGACGGAGCGCCGGGCATCTCGATCGCGGGCGCGATCGGACGCGACGCGCGCAACCAGCGCGTGCCGGTGGACATTCAGAGCACGCTCGCCGTGGGGCTCGTGGCCCCGGCGACGGAACTGCTGCCGGTGATCCCGAATCCCACGCGCGGATCCTCCACGGTGCAGTTCGGCCTCGCGCAGCGCGGCGCCGTGAGCCTGGCGATCTACTCGGTGGACGGACGCCTCGTCCGCTCGCTCGTGCGCGGCGTGCAGGAGGCGGGGCGGTACCAGTTCGTCTGGGACGGACAGGACGACCACGGCGCGTCGATCCGGTCCGGCATGTTCTTCGTCCGTCTCGAGGCCGGTGGGCTGCGCAAGACGCGCATCCTGTCGGTGATCCGGTAGGTGGCCGCCATGACCAGGAACAGCACGTCCTCATACCCGAACCGGGCCGGGCAGCTCCCGGCCTTCGAGCACCATCGGACTGGGCCCACGGCCCGGGGCACTTGGGAGGTTGCGGTGTCCGCACGGGGTTTCTTCAATAGAATGCTGATCGCCGTGGGCGTGGTCGCGCTGCTGTCCGGCCCGGCCCTCGCCGCGAAGAACACGCACGGTACCGGCGGCAACGCGCCGGCGCCCGGCATGACGCTGCCCGTGACCCCCGTGCGCGTCCTCGGCACGGCGGTCGTCAACATGGCGGAGCTCTCGGCCCGGCAGGAGAGGGTGCCGAGCTTCAGCAAGCCGCCGATCCGACCCCTGATCCAGAACGAACGCGACGGGGAGGAGGACATCGTGCAGCCGGACGAGCACGGCGCGCCCGCGCCGGCGCAGTTCGAGGTGCAGCGCATGCTCAACCTCGCGTCGCCCCTGCCTGGCAAGAGCTTCGCGGGGCTGGACGACATTGCGATGGTGGACTCGAGCTACATCATCATTCCGCCCGACGTGAACGGCGTGGTGGGGCCCGCCAGGATCTTCCAGAACCTCAACAACAACGTGCGCGTGCTCGACAAGGCGACCGGCGCCGTGCTCAGCACGGTCGGCGTCAACACGTGGTGGGCGGGCACGGGCGCGACGCCCAACGACTACACCGACCCGCGTTCCGCATACGACCCGTACAACAACCGGTTCATCACCATCACCCAGGGTGACCTGAGCCTCACCACGGGCAATTCGATCTGCCTCGGGATCTCGGACACCAGCGACCCGAGCGGGACGTGGCACCTGTACCGGTTCACCGCGTACGAGAGCAGCACGTACCAGTACGCGGACTTCCCGACGCTGGGCTTCAACAAGAACTGGATCACGATCTCGATCAACATGTACAACAGCGGGCAGACGACCGTGCGCCACAGCGTGTTCATGGTGCACTACCCGACCCTGCGCAACTCCCTCACTGCGACGGTGTTTCGCGCCGACGACGCGACCACGAGCCGCATCTGCGGCGCGCCGGCCGTGACCTACTCGGCCACGTGCGACACCGAGTACGTGGTCCAGCGCCGCGGCACGAGCACGTACGCGCTCGATATGATCACGGGCACGGGCCCCGCGGCGCCGACGTACACCATCGGCACCGCGCTCACCCGTCCCGGTGGCGCGTGGAACGCGCTCGGCACGGCCAACTACTTCCCGCAGAGCGCGCCGGTTTCGGGCGCCAGCGTGTGCGGCACGACGCCCTGCGCCATCGAGCGCAACGACGACAACGTGCGCACGTCGCCGGTGTACCGCGGCGGCTCGATCTGGTTCGCGCAGGCGGTGGGCCTGCCCTCGGCGACGGCAACGCACGTGGCGTCGCAGTGGACGCAGATCACGACGCCATCGGGCGCGTTCGTGGTCGGCGGGCGGCTGCAGGACACGCTGGCGACCGTGACCAACGGCCGGCCGCACTACGGCAATCCCTCGATCGCGGTGAACTCGAACGGCGACTTCATCCTGGGGTTCACGCGCTTCGGCTCGTCGCAGCACCCGGGTGCGGGCTACGCGATCCACCTCGCCAGCGACGGCGTCGGGACGCTGCGCGATAGCGTGATCTACAAGGCTGGCGACGACTACTACCACAAGACGTTCTCCACCAACACGGGTCGCAACCGCTGGGGTGACTTCAGCACCTCGCAGGTGGACCCTTCGGACGACGTGACGCTCTGGACGGTGCAGGAGTACGCCAAGACGCGCACCAGCACGGACGACGGAGTCTCCGGTTCCAACGGCAGCAGGTGGGGCACGTGGTGGGCGGGCGTCACGCCGTCCTCGACGCCCACGTTCGCGATCGTCGCCTCGGCGGGCGCGAACGGCGCGATTTCGCCCAGCGGCACGGTGTCCGTCACGCAGGGCGCGAACCAGTCGTTCACGATCACGCCCGTCGCCTGCTACCACGTCGCGGACGTGCTGGTGGACGGCGCGTCGGTGGGCGCGGTGACGAGCTACACGTTCACCAACGTGCAGGCGGCGCACACGATCAGCGTCACGTTCGCGGTGACCAGCTACACGATCACCGCGTCGGCGGGCGCCAACGGCGCCATCTCGCCGAGCGGAGCCGTGGGCGTGAACTGCGGCGCGAACCAGTCGTTCACGATCACGCCGGCCGCCTGCTACCACGTCGCGAACGTGCTGGTGGACGGCGCATCGGTGGGCGCGGTGACGAGCTACACGTTCACGAACGTGCAGGCGGCGCACACGATCAGCGTCACGTTCGCGGCGACCAGCTACACGATCACCGCGTCGGCGGGGGCCAATGGAACCCTCTCGCCGAGTGGCGCGGTGGGCGTGGGTTGCGGCGCGAACCAGTCGTTCACGATCACGCCGGGCGCCTGCTACCACGTCGCGGACGTGCTGGTGGACGGCGCGTCGGTGGGTGCGGTGACGAGCTACGCGTTCACGAACGTGCAGGCGAACCACACGATCAGCGCCACGTTTGCGGCGACCAGTTACACGATCACGGCGTCGGCCGGTCCCAACGGGTCCATTTCGCCCAGCGGCGCGGTGGGCGCGGCCTGCGGCACGAGTTCGTCGTTCACGATCGCCCCGGCGAGCGGCTATGCCATCGCGGACGTGCTCGTGGACGGTGGTTCCGTGGGCGCCGTGGCGGGCTACGCGTTCACGAACGTGCAGGCGAACCACACGATCAGCGCCAGCTTCGCGGCGGACGTCGCCACGGTGACGATCGCCTCCGCGACGGCGGTGCTCTGCCCGTCCAACACCTGCGATACGCTGGCGGTGACGATTGCCCGCGGCGGCAGCACGCCGGTGCTCGGGTTCAGCGTGACGTTCCAGCTCTCGACGGAGCTTCAACTGTGCTCGGGGCTGGCGAGCGTCACCGAGGGCACGTTCCTGAACGCCGGCGGCACGACGCTGTTCAACGTCATCGATCACGGCTCCGGCTCGTACTCGGCGGATGGTGTGCTCTCCTCGACGTGCGGTCCGACGGCGAAGACCGGCCGGCTGTTCTCGCTGGCGGTCTCGAGCTCCAGTGCGGGCGGGCCGGGAACCGTGACGATCACCGCGCTCAAGCTGCGCGATTGCTCCAATGCCACCCTGGCGAGCCCGGCGGGCCCCGCGGCCACCGTCCCGATCGACAACCAGCCGCCGGTCGTCACGCTTACGGCCCCCGACGGCGGCGAGGCTCTGGCGGTCGGTGCGCCGTACTCGATCACCTGGACGGCCACGGACAACGCCGGCGTGGCGAACGTTGACCTCGCCTACTCGACCGACGGCGGCGCCACGTATCCGAACGCCATCGCGACCGGGATCGCGAACTCCGGCAGCTACTCCTGGACCGTGCCCAACACGCCCACGGCCCAGGGCCGCGTGCGCGTCACGGCGCACGACATCCACTGCAGCAGCGCCGCGGACGCGAGCCATGCCGACTTCTCGATCGGCGGGCTGGTCATCACGGCCTCGGCGGGCGCGGGCGGCACGATCAGCCCGTCCGGCCCGGTCGCGGTGGCGCCCGGCGGCACGCAGGCGTTCACGATCTCGCCGTCCGGCGGCTACCACGTCGCGGACGTGCTCGTGGACGGTGCGTCCGTGGGCGCGGTGACGAGCTACACCTTCACGGGCGTGACGGCCAACCACACGATTGCGGCGTCGTTCGCCGCGAACCCGGGGGTGGCCGCGATCGCGGATCTGGCCGCCGCTCAGCAGCGGACCGGAAACGACGGCTCGCCCACGACGAGGATCCAGATCACGTGGACGCCCGTGGCGCCCGCGTCCAGCGTCGAGGTGTACCGCGCCGGCTTCGGGAACTACCCGCGGTACGGTGCCCTGCCGGGAGGCGGTTCCGTTCCGACCGCACCGTCGTATCCGCCTGGCGCCCCGTGGACGGCCACGACGGTGACGTCGCCCGGCCAGACCGACCAGCCCGCGCAACGGGACTTCTTCTACTACGTCGCGTTCGTCACGGACGCCTACGGCACGCACTCCGGGGTGTCGAACATGACGACGGGCACGCTCGGCTATCATCTTGGCGACGTGACGGACGG
The DNA here is from genome assembly GCA_903921835.1 of Candidatus Eiseniibacteriota bacterium. Lineage (GTDB taxonomy): Bacteria > Eisenbacteria > RBG-16-71-46 > RBG-16-71-46 > RBG-16-71-46 > CAIXRL01. The sequence continues at coordinate 6,246 of CAIXRL010000463.1, forward strand.
CGTGACGGACGGTCATGGCAACGACGTCGTGACGGGCGCGGACGTGACGCTGCTGGCGAGCCACTACGGGCTCTCGGGCGCGGCGGAACTGCCGTACTCGTACCTCGACGTTGGTCCCACCACGACGCACTACGTGGACGGTCGGCCGCTCACGGACGACGTGATCGGCTTCGAGGATCTCGTCCTGTTCGCGATCAACGACTCGGGTGTGTCGGCGCCGGCGACGATCGCCTCGCGCGCAACACCGCAGGCCAGGCCGAACCGGGCGGCCTCGCCGGCGAGCGCGGCGTCCGCGGACGTCCTGACGCTCCAGACTCAGGCCCACGTGGAGCCGGGTAACATCGTGAACGTCCGGTTGATGCTGCAGGGCTCGGGCAGCCTGCTGGCGCTGTCCACGCATCTCGTGTGGGATGCGGCGATGGTGACGCCGGTGTCGGTGTCCGCGGGCGCCATGGTCAGTGCGGGTGGTGGCGTGGTGCTGTCCCCGGTGCCGGGCACGGTGGACGCGAGCCTGCTTGGCGTGCAGCCCACCGAGATGACGAGCGGCGAGGTGGCCGTGGTCACGTTCCAGGGCGTCGGGAGTGGGGATCCCGGGGTCTCGATCGCTTCCGCGGACGGCCGCGACGTGAACAACAACCCCGTGTCGGTGAGCACCACGACGGTGCTGGCCGTGGGGGACCATCTGCCGACGGTGACCGCGCTGGCGCCGGCGTCGCCGAACCCGTTCACGCACTCCTCCACGCTGGCGTTCAGCCTGGCGAAGGGCGGGCCGACGGAGCTGGCGATCTTCACGGTGGACGGGCGCCGGGTGCGGGTGATGGCGAAGGGTGAGTTCGCGGCGGGCGAGTACCACATGACGTGGGACGGCCGGAGCGACCACGGCGAACTGCTCGACGCGGGCATTTACTTCGAGCGCCTGGCCACGCCGCAGGGCGTCAGGACCCGCTCGCTCGTGCATTTGAAGTAGCGGACGAAGGAGCGGCAGGTCGTCGTTGGAACGACTGCCCCGGCGCGGGACATCGCGCCGGGGCAGTCGTGTCGTGCGCTGGTTCCGGCCAACTCGCCGCGGCGCGGTCCGGAGGTGGACGCGACGGCCTGGCATACGCCTGCCGGCGCCGGCGTGCGGCGGAGCGAGTCGCGCGGCGGCGGACCGGGCCGCCGCTGG
>CAIXRL010000464.1 GCA_903921835.1 Candidatus Eiseniibacteriota bacterium
ACGCGGCCCGCACGGGCACGCGCGGGCCGTACGACATCTGGCAGGCGACGCTGCCCGCCTGCGCGCAGCCGCAGGAGCGCTACTTCTTCGAGCTCGCCGACGGCAGCGCACGCACCTACGTCGGCGCCAGCGGGACGAGCCCGGTGCCGCCCGCGGATTCGGGATGGGTCGTGGACTTCGCCACGCTCGCGCACGCGCCCTACGGCGCCACGCTCGTGACCGGTAGCGGCGCGGTCTTTCGCGTCTGGGCACCCGGCGCGGACAGCGCCGACGTGCGCGGCGACTTCAACCTCTGGGGCTCGACCCGCATGACCCGGATCGGCGAGGACTTCGTCTGCCGCATCCCGGGTGCGACCACGAACCAAGCGTACAAGTACTTCTTCTATCCAGGCACGTGGGGCGCCGATGCCCGCGGTCGCGTGCTCGACCCGGCGGATTGGTACTGGAACTCGCGCATCGCCGATCCTGCCGCGTTCGCGTGGACCGACTCGGCGTGGCAGACCCCGGCGCTCGACCGCCTCGTGGTTTACCAGCTCAACACCGGGACCTTCAGCGGCCTGAACGATCCCAATGGCACGACGGCGTTCCCGGCGCGCTTCACGGACCTGGCCGCCCGCGCGCACGAACTCCGGGCGCTCGGCGTGAACGCGGTCATGCTGAATCCCGTCACGTCCACGCCCGCGCTCACCTACGCCGGCTACTCGACCCTGAACCCGTGGTCACCGGAGTGGAGCTACGGCATGCCGGACGATTTCAAGCTGGCGGTGAACGCGCTCCACGGCGAGGGAATCGCGGTGCTGTGCGACATCGTCTGGAACCACGTCGATCCGGGAACGCGGTTCCTGTGGAACTACGACGGGACGCAGACCTACTTCGAGACCCCGAACGCCGACACGCCGTGGGGGCCGCAGCCTGCGTTCGGCAGGGCCGCCGTGGACGACTACTTCGTGGGCAGCGCGCTGCACTGGCTCGAGGAGTATCACGTGGACGGTTTCCGCATGGACGCCGTGGCCTACATGGCGCAGTCCCCGCACCAGACCCAGGGCTGGGCGCTGATGCAGCGCTTCAACGACGAACTCGAACGCCGCTGGCAGGGCAAGGTGACCATCGCGGAGAACTTCCCGCTGCAGGGCGCGATCGTGACGCCGACGCGCGTGAGCGGCGCCGGGTTCATGGCGGAATACAACGGCGACTTCCGCTCGGACTTGCGGTACACGATGCCGAGGAACACGGGCTACTACTGGTTCGGGTACGCCCCCCTTCTGGAGACCGTCTCCTCCGGCCTGTCGTCGGGGCACCAGTCGTTCAACTACTTCGAACTGCACGACGACGCCTGGGGGCCGAGCGGGCACCGCTTCCTGAAGGACCTCGCGCCCACGCCGGGAGTGCTGGCCGACACGGCGCGTGCGCGCATGAGCGTGGCGATGGGACTGCTCATGCTCTCCCCCGGCGTGCCCGCGATGCTCATGGGCGACGAGTGGCTCGAGACCGCCGATTTTGGCACCGGCACGGCCCAGCGCATCGACTGGAGCAAGCGCACGCTCAACTCCGGCTACTACGCCTGGGTGCACGACCTCATCGGCCTGCGCACCGGGACGCCGGCGTTCCACGCCGACGCGGCGAGCGTCCCCATCCACGCGAACGACTCGGATGGCGTCTTCGCCTGGATGCGATACGACGCCCCGGGACGGATCTACATGGTGGTCGCCAACCTCGGGGACACCGACTTCCCGAGCTACCTGCTCGGCGCGCCGGCGGGCGGAGCCTGGATCGAACGGCTCGACTCGCAGTCCAGCGCCTACGGTGGCACCGGCGCGGTGAACGACACCACGCTCATCGCCTTCGCGCGTTCGGCGGATGGGCTCCCTCGCTCGCTCGACCTCCACGTCCCGCGCTCCAGCATCATCGTGCTGCAGGCGCTCAACACGCTCGACGTCGCGGCCGGCGTTGCGGAATGGCCCGCGACGATCTCGCGGGTGTGGCCGAACCCGGCACGTGGGGCGCTCCGCGTGGGCTTCGTCCTGCCGTCGGCCACCGAGGCGGACCTGTCGGTGTTCGACGCCCAGGGCCGCCGGGTGGCCACGCTGGCGCATGGGCGGCTGGCAGCCGGTGCCCGCGAAGAAGCGTGGGACGGCCTGCTCCGCTCCGGCGCACCAGCCCCCGCGGGCCTGTACTTCGTACGCCTGCGGACCGCGCGGGAAGAGTCTTCACGGAGGGCCGTGCTGGTTCGCTGACGGGGAGAGGCTCCGGGCCGTCGCGTTGCCCCGCGTCGTGCGCCCTCGGTCCCGCCGGGACCGGGCACCCACCCTGCCGCATACGTGTGTGCACGCAAGTTTGCCGACCAGCACCCCGGCACCCGTGATAGCCTCTCGCCTACGTTTCGCAAGACGCAGCCACCCACCGCGAGGACGCCGCGATGTCGTCACCCGGAACGCTGGAAACCGTCTCGCATCCCGACGGACGCGTGGAGCTGCGCGCCCCCGAAGCGCTGGCGGGAAGCCCGCTCTACAACCCCGACCTGGCACCGGTGCCGGTCGCCAGGCGTGACTGGTCCACGTACAACTACGCGGCGCTGTGGATCAGCATGGCGCATTGCATTCCCACGTACATGCTCGCCTCGGGGCTGATGAGCTCGGGCATGAACTGGGAGCAGGCGCTGTTCACGATCCTGCTCGGCAACACGATCGTGCTGGTCCCGATCCTGATGAACTCGCACCCGGGCACCAAGTACGGCATCCCGTTCCCGGTGTTCGCGCGCGCAGCGTACGGCACCGCGGGCTCGAACCTCCCGGCGCTCATGCGCGCGCTGGTGGCGTGCGGCTGGTTCGGCATCCAGGCGTGGATCGGCGGCGAGGCGCTGCAGACATTCTTCACCGTGCTCGTGCCCGGCTGGAAGCTGCTACTCGGCGCCGGCTTCCTCGGGCACACCGGCACCGAGTGGCTCTCGTTCCTGCTCTTCTGGGGCATCAACATCGGCATCATCTACCGCGGCATGAACCTGCTGCGGCTGGTCGAGAACTGGAGCGCGCCGTACGTGCTCGCCGTGACCGCCGCCCTCCTCG
>CAIXRL010000465.1 GCA_903921835.1 Candidatus Eiseniibacteriota bacterium
CGCCGCGATCGAACGCGCCCGCGCTCGCGCCCACACCGCGAAAGTTGAAGCGGAGCACGTCCGCGCCCAGGCCATGCAGCGTCGAGGCGACGCGGTGCACCACCTTGTTGTCCATGGTGCCGCCGAAGAGCGGGTGCGGATGGCAGACGACGGCGCACAGCGCGTGGTCGGGCTCGTCGTGCTCCTGCAGCAGCGCTTCGAGCGGGCCGGCGGGGCCGGCCAGCACGAACGGCAGCAGGCGGGCGACGCTCCCCGGGCGGGGAAGCCTCATCGCGTCGCGGGCTGGAAGCGCGACGTGAGGCGCTCGTGGACATCGCGGCTCACCGTCACGTAGTTCAGGCTCGCGCCGTCGCCGAGGACCAGCACGCAGCCCGCGTGCACCATCCACTCCTCGAGGCCCAGCGGAGTGGCGTCGCGAAAGTCGGCGGAGTCTGCCGACACGCGGCCGGGAAACGGCTCGAACTCGTCGTTCCATTCCAGCGCGAGAAACACCTCGTCACCGCCGGCGAACAAACCGACCGCGGAAAACCGCTCCAGCTCACCAGGATCGAGCAGCAACGCGCCGCGGTGTTCCGTCGGCAGGATGCCCTCGGCGCGCAGGCGGCGGCGCACGGCGGGTTCCTCGCCCGGACGCTCCTGCCCTTCGAGCACCGCGAGGGCGGCCAGTTCGAACTCGGGGAGCAGGTCGCCCGCGTCCACGACTTCCGAGACGGAGGCCTGAAGTCTTCCGAAGTACAGGTGCTCGCTCACGTGCCCTCCCGCGCCGGCGGGCCGCGCCGTCATTCGAGGGGGCGCAGGCCCGAAGCGCGCATTCTAAATCAGATTTGCCGATTCGGCATGTCGAGAGCACTGGGAGCAGGGCACCTGTTGGGAGCGCAACGCCGAGCGCAACACGGATCGAAAGCCACCGGCGCCGGCGGCGCCCGCGGCGGCGTGCGCCACCTCGCGCCGGCCCGGCCCCTTCACGCGCCCGCCAGCCTGCGGGCGCGATCGGCGCGCCGGCCGCAGCGAGGCTCGGCTGGCCGCTGTCCTCATCGTGTCTCCAACACGGCTGCGGCGCGGCCAATCCTCCTGCTGCCGACCCGCATCTCGCGCGCTCCGCTGGCGGTTCACGAATCGTCCGGGCTAAATGACTTTCCACGATTCGGCATCAGCGCCGGAATCGTGAAGACGCAACCGGGCTGGACCGAAGGTTTCGCTTGACGGGCTTGCGCAGCGCCCCTGCCCGCGCCCGCGAGTCGCCCACGCGTCTGCGCTGACGCGTGCGCCAGCCGCCCGTGCGGCCACCTTCGGCGGTCCCTTCGCACGCGTTGTCGCCGCAGCGCGATTCGCGCAGCGACAGCGCACGCACCGGCGCCGCGAACACGCGTGATACAAAGCGAGTGCGTCCCCGCGCGAAGCCGCCCCCGCGGAGCAGCACCCATGCGCCGTTACTCGCGGATGCACCTCCCGCCCGAAGTCGCCATGCGCAACCTCGACGCGATCGATCTCGAGGAGAAGTCCCGCATCGCCGAGGGGCTCGCGCTCATCGCCGTGATCGACGAGCGCCGGGACTACCTCGCCGCCGGCTACTCCTGCATGCGCAGCTACTGCATGGGACGGCTGCGCATGTC
>CAIXRL010000466.1 GCA_903921835.1 Candidatus Eiseniibacteriota bacterium
CTGCCGCCGGGGGACGCCGGGGCCCGCTGGGCGGCGGAGTTTCGAGCCGCGCGCTGCTACCGGCAGGCGCGGCGACCGTCGGTGGCGCTACGCCACCTCGAGGGCCTGGCCGCTGCGCCTGTACTGCCCGATTCTCTCCGGGATGCGGTGATCGTGGAGCGCGCCCGGACGCTTGGCCAGAATGGCGGCCACGCTGCCGCCCTGCGGCTGCTCGCGGGTGTCCCGGTGGCGCCGCCGTTCGGTGCCGGCGGTGATGCGCGCCGGCTGCTGGGCGCTGCGGAGGCGCTGCACCTGCGGCAACCGCAGGCGGCCATGGAGTTCCTGGCCGACACCGTTGCGGGCTCGCGGGGTCCGCTCGATGACGAGCGGCGCGGGCTGCTGCCACTGGCCGGCACCGCGGCGCGGTGGAAGGGGCCCAGCCCGATCACGGCAGCGGCGCTGTCCGCACTCGTGCCGGGTGCGGGCCGGCTCTATTGCGGCAGGCCGATGGAGGGGATCTACTCGTTCGTTCTGCACGGGATCGCCGCCTGGCAGGCGGTCTCCGGGTTCCGCAGGGATGGAACCCGTTCCGGCCGCGGATGGACCGGGGTCTCGGTGGGAGCGATTCTCTACGGTGGGAACGTGTACGGCTCCGCCGTCAGCGCCGCACGAGTGCGTGACCAGCGCTGGGACCTGCTGCTGCTGGACGTGGACCGCTCGGTGGAGGGGGCGCTCGGTCCGTGAGCGGAGCCCGAGCCGGAATCCGCAGGGAACACGGCCCGGGCCGCTGGCGGGGCCCCGGCCGCGCACTGCGGGTCGCCCTCATCGCCGTGCTCGGCGCCGGCCTGAGCGTCCGGGCCTCGGCCGCGGTCGAGGCGACGACTGGCGGGGATGCGCGGACCACACCCGCGCTGGTCAGGATTCTCATCGAGGGCGGCGATCTCGATGGTGCCGCCGGGGAACTCCGCAGGTTGGACAAGCTCGGCCGCCTCGGCGGGCGGCAGGCATACGCCGGCTGGCGGGCTCTCGGAGCCGCGCAGATGGACTCCGGGGATCCGGAGCAGGCGATCGAGTCATTGCGGACCGCCGAGGCCCTGGCCCCGGATTCGGAGGCGCGTGACAGCCTGACCGCGGATCGGGCCATTGCCGAGATGGCCTCGGGTGATTGCGCAGGAGCCTCGCTGATCCTCGCGGACCTGGGTGGAACGGCGGCGGACCCGGCGCTGCGACGGCGGGCCTCCGTGTTGGGCGGGGTGTGTGCACTGCGGCTCCACCGCTTCGACGAAGCACGCCGGCTCTTACGGAGCGAGTGGGAAACGGCGGCGAATGGGCCGGCGCGTCTGGCCTACGAGCAGCTCGATCGCATGCTGGCGAAGGCCGCCAGTCGCCGACCGCGTTCACCGCGCGTCGCGCGACTGCTCTCCACGCTGCTGCCGGGCGCAGGGCAGATCTACGACGGCGACTGGTGGAACGGCCTGGAGGCGATGGGCATCGATGGCCTGGGCCTCTGGTGGTTCGTGAGCGCGGTCGAAGGGGGAGCCGTGTTCGAGGCGTCCGCCAACAGCGGCGTCTTCCTGCTCCGCTACTATCGCGGCAACCTGTATCAGGCGGAAACGCGCGCGCGGACGGGAAACGAGGCCCGCGACGAGGCCACCTGCCGCAGGGCGGAGCGGCTGATTCCCGAACTGGCGGGGACCGGAAGCCCCTGAGTGCGTCGAGCAGCGGCGGTTGGGAGGGCTCAGTCATCAGGCCCAACCGGATAGCACGCGGTCGGGGGGGACCAGTTCAGGGGGCTAGCCCGGAGCATTCATGAGCCCGCGGCCTGCGAGCGCGATCTGTGCGCCATCCGCTGCGAGGCACGACCGGCCGCTGTCCTCATCGTGTCTCCAACACGGTTCCGGCGCGGCCGGCCGATCTTCTTGCGGCTGACGCACATCTCGCACTCTCGGCTCGCGGTTCATGAATGCACCGGGCAAGGCCCCGGACCTCAACGGGGTGCCGGGGAGAATGGCAGCGCCCTGCGTGTACGGGCAAGGCATGGAGCGCGCCCGGCGGGTCCCCAGGAGCGGGGGGCGCCACCCTGCCCCGGACGCGCTGCCGAATTCATTGACCGCCAGCCTTCCGGCCCGTAAAGTGGCTCCCGGCAGACGTCCTGGAACACGCCTCAACCGCGGTGAGCCGCCACACGCAGGGGACTCCAGTCCCCGGCGGAAGACCTTGGTGCGTAACGGCTTCAGGACCCCGCCCAGAGACAGCGAACAGGCATCCTTCGACCAGACAACGAAGTCTCGGACTCTGACACCGTCGCGGGCCGACTCCCGCGAACTGTGCCCGAGAATGGTCCAGCGTCGGGACGGACCCGGCTGTGCGGCACCCCTTGCCGCTGGCCCAGATTCCGTGTTCCCACCCGCCGGGCCGTTCCCGCGCATTCCAGTGGAGCGCACGGATGTTCCTCTACAAACTCGACATTCAGGGATTCAAGTCGTTCTGCGACAGGACCGAGCTGCACTTCGGCGACGGCATCACCGGGGTCATCGGTCCGAACGGCTGCGGCAAGACCAACGTCTCCGACGCGATTCGCTGGGTGCTGGGCGAGCAGAGCGCCAAGCAACTCCGCGGCGATTCCATGGAGGACGTCATCTTCAACGGCTGCCCGTCCCGCAAGCCGCTGGGCATGGCAGAGGTCCACCTCACCTTCCACAACGACCGCGGCATCCTGCCGACGGAGTTCTCCGAGGTCACGGTCTCGCGCCGCGTGTTCCGCTCCGGCATGTCCGAGTATTTCCTCAACCGGACGCCCTGCCGCCTCAAGGACATCAAGGACCTCTTCTTCGACACCGGCATGGGCAGCCACGCCTACTCGGTGATCGAGCGCTCGATGGTGGACAACATCCTCTCGGACAACACGAACCATCGCCGGTTCATGTTCGAGGAGGCGTCCGGCATCACCAAGTACAAGCAGCGCAAGAAGGAGGCGCTCTCCAAGCTCGACGCGACCGAGGGCGACCTGACGCGCCTCAACGACATCGTGTTCGAGATCGAGCGCGAGCTGCGCTCGCTGGCGCGCCAGGTGGGCAAGGCCCGCCGCTACCAGCGCCTGCGCGACGAGGTGCGCGACCTCGACCTGGCGCTCTCGGCCGGGCTGATCGAGTCGCTGCGCGAGCGCGAGAGCAAGGCACGCGACGAGTGGCAGGAGGAGACGGTGCGCCGCGAGGGCGTGACGGCCGAGCTGGACACGATCGAGGCCACGCTCACCGACCAGAAGCTGGCGCTGCTCGAACTGGAGCGCGAGCTGACCACGGCGCAGGGCGGCCTCAAGGACCGCGAGGAAGCGCGCGTGGAGGCCGAGCACCAGATCGTGCTGCTGCGCGAGCGCGCGACCGGGCTCATCAAGCGCGCCGAGGAGGCCTCCGAGGAGGCGGGCCGCATGCGCGAGCGCCTCGTTGAGACGCAGGCGCGCGAGGAGGAGGCGAGGGCGAAGCTGGCCGAGACGCGCGCGGGCCGCGAGAGCGCGCAGGTGGAGGCGGAGACCAACGAGCTGGCGCTGAACACCATGGAGCAGGAACTGCGCGCCCGGCGCACGGTGGCCGCGACGCACAAGCAGCTCTCGCTCGACCTGTTCTCGACCGAGGCCGACAAGAAGGGCGCCTGCGAGCGCATCCGCGAGCGCCAGGTCGCGCTGGGCGAGCGCCGCGCGGACGCCGAAGCGCGCCGCGAGGAGCTGCTCGAACGCATCGCCGACCTCGAGTTGTCGCTCGTCGACGGCGCCGAGCGCCGCGTGGAGCTGGAGGACGCGGTGGAGGCCGCGCGCAGCGAACTCGTTGCGGCCGAGGACGCCATCCGCACGCTGGACGCGCGCATCAGCGAGGCCGATGCCGCGCTGTCGGAGCTCAAGCAGCAGGCGGCGGCCGCGGATTCCCGGCTGGGCACGCTGCTCGAACTCAAGCGCAACTTCGACGGCGTCTCCGAGGGCGTCAAGGCGCTGCTCGAGCACGAGGGCGAGCTGCCCGGTCTGCACGGCGTGGTCGCCAACGTGCTCGACGTTCCCCGGAAGTACCTCGACGCGCTCGAGGCGTCGCTGGGCGAGGCCTCGGCGTTCGTGCTGGTCGAGGACCGCGCGGCGATCGAGCCGGCGCTGGTCCGCCTGCGCGGGCTCGACGCCGGCCGCGCGACGCTGGTGGACCTGTCGGCGCTGGGCGGCGGCACCCCGCGCATCGACGGCCCGCAGCACGCGGGCGTGCTCGGCCGCGCGTCGGACCTGGTCCGCTGCGAGGACCGATTCCGAGAAGAAAGGCTTCACCGTTCGTTCCCTCCACCAGGATTCCCTTGACCTTCATGGCTGTGATCCTCCCGTGCGGGCTAGCTTCCCGCCCATCGCTTCCAGCACGATGCCCTCTTGAATAATCCGCCGCATCCGCCCCTTTTCACCGCCGCCTGTTCTCCCGCCACAGCATGGCCGAAAGCCCCCCGGTGAACACACACGCCAGGGCGCTGGCCCACAGGGGAATCACCACATTGCCCGCAGTCACTGGGA
>CAIXRL010000467.1 GCA_903921835.1 Candidatus Eiseniibacteriota bacterium
CGATCTCGGACGCGGTCGCGGTCGCGTGCGGCGCCTGGGCGCGGGCGCGGGACAGCGCGCCGGCGCCAAGCCAGGTGGCGCTCGCCAGCGCAATCACCAGCGCGGTCGCCTGCCACGGGCTGCGCACCAGCCTCCGCCAGAACGCCGACCCGAGCAGCGCCTGCGACGCCGCCTTGAGCACGATCACCGCGAAGGGCACCGTGAAACCAGCGGCCAGCGCCAGCACCGGCAGCTTCGTGAGCATGAACCCGCCCACGCCGAGCAGGAGGACGTTGGCGGTGCCGGCCAGCAGCGCGTTGCGCCGGGCGTGGGCGCCGCCCGTGAGACTGGTGACGATGACCTCGAGCAGGCGTAGGTTCGCAATCGACCACAGGGCGCCGGCGGCCACGGCGATGCCTGTCGCGTATGAGAAGTAGACGGCTGCGAACAGCGAAACCAGTGCCGTCGCGATCAACGACGCATGTCGGATGCGTGCGAGGAACTCGAGTCCCATGCTGGCGTCGGCGCCCGACCACGTGGTCAGCGGCGCGATTCGCCCTCCTGTTCAGCCTGAACCCGGCAGATGATGACCCAGATTTCGCGTCCGGCAGCGACAAAGCCCAGGACCAGCCCGACGAAGGACAGCCATGGCGTGGTCTTGAGCCAGCGATCCGCGGCCTTGCCCATGAAGAAGCCGATGAGCGGGGCCACGAGCAGCAGCGTCGGTATGGTGAGCAGCATGCCCGCGGTTCGAAGCCCGGAGGGTTCAGGTTTCGGCCCGCGTGGCAAAGTCATGCGGCGCACCCCGGTGAAAGTAATCACAACCATCGGCAGAACCCGGCGGGCACCTTACACCTTAGTACCGATGGAACGGCGGCAACGTAGGCGAACCGCGCAGGGCGGTCAAGCCGGAAGCCGCGCGAAACTATGTGTTTGACCCCTCATTTGGCGGTCCGCGCGGGGTCCGCGTATGCTGCCTACGATGCCAAGCGTGATGACCGACCAGATCGAGGTGCACGTCTTCCGTCGCCGCCGCGGCAAGGCCGAGTTCCTGCTGCTGCGGCGCGCGCCCGACCGCACGCTCGGCGGGATCTGGCAGCCGGTGACCGGCGGGATCGAGAAGCGCGAGACCGCCTGGCGGGCCGCGGCCAGAGAAGTATTTGAGGAAACCGGACTTAGGCCCTTTCGCTGGTGGGCGCTCGAATACCTGGCCAGCTTCTACGACCCGGCGAGCGACGCGATCCGCATGGTGCCCGTGTTCGCCGCCGAGGTGGCGTGGACCGACATCGTGCTGCTCTCGCGCGAGCACGACCGCTGCGCATTCGCCTCCCCTGCCGTCGCTGCGCGCCGCGTGCTCTGGGGCACGCAACGGTGCGCGATGGTGGCCGTGCGCAACGACGTGCTCGCGGGCGGAGCGGGCGCCGGCGCGCGCGAGATCACCGAAGGCATCGCCGGCCTGCAGCTCGAGCGACCCGAGACGTCCGCGCGACGGCGCGCGACCACCCGACCCCGCGCGCCGCGAACGCGCGCCCGACATTAGATCCGGGCTGTTCATGAACCGCGAGCCGAGAGTGTGAGAGGTGCGTCAGCCGCAAGAAGATCAGCCGGCCGCGCCGGAACCGCGTTGCTTACACGATGAGGACAGCGGCCGGTCGAGCTTCGGGGTACCCACCGAAGGTGGGTCCGGAAGACGCGCAGATCGCACTCGCAGGCCGCAGGCTCATGAATAGTCCGGGTCAAAAGAAGGAGGCCCCATGGCCAGCACCAGCTCGTTCGACGTCACCACCGGCGTGGACATGATGGAAGTGAACAACGCCGTGGAGCAGGCGACCAAGGAGATCCAGCAGCGCTACGACTTCAAGGGCATGAAGGTGGAGATCGCGCTCGACGAGAAGGAGAAGAAGATCACGCTCGCGGCGCCTGACGAGTACAAGCTCGCCGCGGTCTGGGACGTGCTCCAGTCGAAAATGGTCAAGCGCAAGGTTCCGCTCAAGAACCTCACGCCCGGCAAGGCCGAGTCCGCCGCGGGCTCGAGCCTGCGCCAGGTGGTGGAGCTGCAGCAGGGGCTCACCACGGAGATGTGCCGCGAGGTGGTGAAGGTGCTCAAGGAAGCCAAGCTCAAAAAGGTGCAGTCCGCCATCCAGGGCGACGCGGTGCGCATCTCATCGGCGAGCAAGGACGACCTGCAGGGCGCCATGGCGCTGTTGCGCGGGCACGACTTCGGCGTCGAGATCAAGTTCGAGAACTTCCGGACGAACTGAGGCGCGGGGGGGGGGCGGATGGACGCTGGCGAGCAGGCGGTTCGAATCCCGCTGGGGACGCCAACTTAGACCCATAGCAAACTGGCTGCTACGCGGTTGCTGATACGGCCGCTGCTACTGATTCGCACTGCCATGTGCGCGGGGCCTGCTCGCGGACCGATTCGTCGCTGAGCCGCGAGTCCGGCCCGCTCCGCCGTGGTCAAGGCGCCTGACGAACTCTGCCCTGAATCAACCGCCGTCTGCCGCACCCAGCCCCGCAGGGCCGTCTCGGTCAGGTCGAGATCGCGAGCAACCGCTGCGCTCGCGCGCCCGCCTTCACGCACGAGCCTGACCATATCCGCCTTGAACTCCGGCGTGAACGGCCGCCGCCTCCGCTTCGCCATGTGGACATCCCGGCGCATAGTCGCGCCTGTTGGGCTGTCCACGAAATCGGGGGCTTCACAGACGGGCGCCAAGCATCAGTGCTCCCTCCCGCCTTGCGAGCTGTGCCGGCGCGCATTCAGCGCTTTCCATGTCAATGCTGGATGAGTGCGAAACCGCTCGGCCAGCGCATCTCCCTCACCGAAGATGAGCTCTGGTTTGAGCTCGCCCCGCTGCAGGCGATCGCAATACTCAATCTCGGGCCCCGTCAGCGCGAGCAGAGGTTCAAGCACCTCGCGGCAGCGCTGTGCAAGGTCCAACCGCGCCGGCTGCGAATCCCCGGCGAGCATGGGCACGAGCTGTTCGCCAATCGCCGCTTCGCTCACTCGGTCCACGCGATTCAACCCGTAGCTGTGCAGCGGGTGCGGCAGGATCCCGCACCAGGCGACGACGAGCTTCCGGAACCGCTCGGCGTCGACCAGGTGCGGAGAGCGCTGGGCGAGGTGCGCAACATCGAACAGGTCCCGCGGCATCGTGCGGTCCAGCAGCGCCGCGATCTTGCCGGCCCAGAGCTCCTCGTCGCCCACGCATCGGATCGAGGGCCAAGGCGCGCTGCCTGGCTGCCAGAGCTCGCGGTCGACGGGCGCGACAACTGGCAGCCGCATCTGGTAGTTGACGTCCAGCTCGATTCGGTCCTGCGACCCAGCATGCGAACGGTACCCGAGGTAGAACTTCCTGCCCGCGTGCTCGTCGGCCGAGTGGGACACGTCGTAGCGGAGCGCACGTGTCACGCGGTCGAGCGCTGCCTCCACGTCCGGCCGCTCGCGCAGCATCGCCTCTCGGTCCAGCTCGCCGACGTAGTTGAAGTCGAGATCCACCGAGAGCCTGAGCGGCGCTCCGAGCGCGAGCTGGATCGCCGTGCCACCCTTGAGCACGAGCCGCGGGCCCAGGAACGGGTGCTCGGCGATCCCAGCAGCGACCTCGCCCAAGCGCAGCACCTTCTCCAGAGTCGTCGCGCGGAAGCCGGTCTCCGCCTCCAGGGCGACGATCACGTCACGCGAGAGGTTCACCGGCTCCCCCCTCCGCCACCAGCGACGGCGGCAGCATGAGGTTCCATCGCGGCACGAATACGCCGCCTCTCATTCCGCGGGGCAGGTAGTGCCGGGCCTTGGGACGGTGCTTCTCGAACTCCTCCAGCACGCCCTGCGTGACGTGGAACGCCTTGGCGTGCCGCTCGAGGAACCACCCGGCAGCGGCCCAGAGCGAGCGCTTGTCGTAGGCCGCGAGGACGTCTCGGAGAACCTTGAGATCCAGCGAAGCGAATCCGCCCGCCGACTCCACGAGCTCCTCCAGCCCACCGACCCACCGCAGCTGACGGAAGCCTTCGACCAGGGTGCGCTCCGGTCCAGTGACACGAAGCGTCCGCCCCGCGCGCTGCACGCTCCGCACGCCGAGGGTGCTCCACTTCGCGCCCAGGGCTAGCGCCGGCGCCGACAGCAGGCGGGCCGTGTGCGAGCCCCAGCGCACGCTCGTGGGCGTCCCGGCCGTGTACGCCGTGCACACGCTCCAATCGCTGTGCGCGGCTCCCAGCAGCTCGAGCGCGCTGTGGTGGCTGAAGACGGCGTCCGCGCGCAGAGCTGCCGCCACGAGGAACGCGTCAGGCGCGAAGCTGTCCGCCTGGGCTCCCGCAGGTACCGCGGCATAGAGCTCCCGCGCGAGCCGGCGCACGCGCCCCGTCTCGACGTAGTATTTCACGCGCTCGCGCGCCCTGGCCCGTGGGTCCTGGCCCCCCGCAACCTTGGCCAGATCGTCGAGCGAGAAGACCGGGCTCGCGTTGAGGAAGCCCTGATAGGCACCCAGTGCCCGTTGACGTCTTGTCGTCATACGGGGTCAACTTTGCCCCGGATGACGGTTTGGCGTCAACTGAAAAGGCGGGTTCGGGAGCCGGGACGGCCCTGACACCGAGCGCGGCGAACTCGCCAGCCCGGGTCCGCCGTGGGCCAAGCACGCCATGCGATTCGCTGCCTTGCGCATGGAGCCGGCGCGAAGGGCATACGATAGGCCGGCTTGCACTCGTGCTCCCGAACCGGAGGCAAACGCCCAGTTCGGGGGATCGACTGCAAGTGCGCCCCGGACCACGTGCACTTACAATCGCGCTCTGCGCGATTGCATGAGCAGCGAGTGGCCGCCGTGAAACGAAAGGACTCGCATGGACGCGCGCAAGCTCCGCCTCTTGGCCCTCGTAACGCTCGGGCTCCTCGCAGTTCTGCTTGCCGGGTGCGGCAGCAAACCCGCGACCTCGACCTCCGCCAGTCGCGCCGACACGACGCGAGCTTCGCAAGCGTCTGAGAACCCCGCGGCCGTGCCGCACCCGTGCCCGCCGCAGCCGAGGGGACCGCAGGTCGGGCGAAGCGATCAGCGCCTGAATGCCGCCCGGGAGAAGCTGGCCGAGTGGTGCGCGATGTGGGCACAGGCGCAACCCGGCTTCGCTCGCGAATCGCTTTGGGCCGATCCCGCCCGGCGCTGGTCGCCGCTCCTCACCCGTACCTATTCGCGCAGCGACGCGGCCGGTGAGACCGACCCCGGGGACGACCTAGCTTACGAACTGCTCAGCATGCACTCCCCCGACGGACGATTCATCCTCGACGTGGACGAGTACCAGGCGATTGAGCCGATGGGCGACTCGATCGAGGTCGGGGGTGAGCCCGACTCCCAATGCAGCCTCATCGACGCGAAGAGCAAGCTCGAGCAGATCTTGATGCAGACGGGCACTGGTGGAGGCTACCAGTGGGGCGCATGGCTCGGTCGCGACGCGTTTGCGCTCGCGGGGTGGTGCGATGCGGACGACTACGGACAATGGAAGCAGGGGCAGCTATGGCTCTTCTCCCTGCGCGACTCCACCGTCACGACGTACGCGACGCGCATTGTCTCGGCCGACTCCTACGCGCGCTACGAAGCGGCATGGCACGGCTGGCTGCTCAAGCGCTACCGAGCCTGGAAGCGGTCGCACCCGCCCGCGTGAGGGCATGTGGCGAACGGTTGACACCTGTGCACAAGTGTCGACCGTTTGCCATATCTGGGGCTTTCCGTCGCAGGCTCTGGACGCCGAACTGGCGCGCGGAGCACACCAAGTCGGATCGGTACTCGCCAGCGCTCTCCGCGCGCTGGTTACCCTGCGCAGGGGCGCAGCAGGCGGCCCGGAGCTCGAATCAGAGCTCTGCCTCGATGAGCGACCACCGCTCGCGATAGTCCATGACACGCCAGAACATCGCCGGCGCCCCCTCAGCCACGGCGACGGCACGAACGGCGTTGTCCCGATGGGCGCGCCCGGCCTTCCCAGGTGTTTCGAGCCAGCGCTTGTGGAGCGCGGCCACATTCCGGGCCATGTCCGCGCTCGGGATCACGATGAACTCGAAGGGCAGCTTGGACGTCGGCTCGGGGATTCCCGCGAGGATCCAGAAGAACTTGGCGCCGTAGTCCCTCTCGGCTTTGGCTCCAACGCTGCAGGTCTTCTTCCCGGGCACGAAGGTCTTCACCTGGATGTGCACGAACTTCGTGCCCGCGCGGTTGCTGCACAGGATGTCCGTGTTGGGCGTGTTGCCGATCGTCACAAGCGCGGCATACCCCCGCCGGCAGAGTTCGCCGGCGACAAAGAACTGGCTCGCGTTCCCGCGGTGACTCTTGTCGTGCTCCATTCCGGCTCCTGGTCTGATTCGCGGCGATGGACGCCGCCTATTCCCGACCCTGCGGTGTCCGGACTAACGGTAGCTCGACTTCAGCCGTCCCCAGGTCGTACCACGCACCGGCACCGTTCCGAGCTGGCCCTCGACGATCACCGTGAACGAGTAGTTGATCATCGCCTCACCGCGGGGCGCGAGCCCAAACGAGAGCGCGTCGACGCGCAGACTAATCTTCTCGATCTGAGCGGGTCCAAGATCCGGCGTCGTGAGGCCGAAGAACGCCCCCTCGCCGCCCGTGGCCCCGGTCTCCTTGCACGAGATCGCCTCGCACGTGCCCAGAGTGACGAAGTCGGCAACGCCATCCGTCAATCGCG
Organism: Candidatus Eiseniibacteriota bacterium; assembly: GCA_903921835.1. Classification (GTDB taxonomy): domain Bacteria; phylum Eisenbacteria; class RBG-16-71-46; order RBG-16-71-46; family RBG-16-71-46; genus CAIXRL01. The sequence continues at coordinate 6,655 of CAIXRL010000467.1, forward strand.
AGGCGATGACCGTGAAGTCGGTGTCCGATGCCGCGGTCGCAACCAAGACGCTGCCGACGCTGGTGGAATCGATCCAGACATCGTCGAACAGAACTCGCTGCGTGGCGTAGTTTCCGATGTCGTAGCCGAAGGTCGGCCGAACCCGGTGATCAGGGCCGTTCAGACTGTTGCCCGTCGTGAGTGTCATGGACGCGATCACCGCTGCCGAACACGTTCCCGGAAGCAGGACGAATGCGACGGTGAAGAGAACACGCTTCATCGCAGCCACCCCAGCCCCGACGCGACTCATCGGTACGCGGCCTTCAGGCCGCCCCAGGTCTGCGACTTCGTCGGCGTCGGCAGCGATCCGAAGATCTGGACCCGGCCGTTCCAGGTGTCGCCGACGTAGATCCTGCCGTCCGGCCCGATGCCGATCCCCATGGGGCGGTAGAACTGCCCAGGCCCCGAGCCGTAGCTGCCCCACTGCATGAGGAACGCGCCGTCATTGCTGAACACTTGCACGCGGTGGTTGTAGGTGTCCGTCACATAGACGTTGCCGGCGACGTCAACCGCAACGCCCTGCGGCATGTTGAACTGCCCCGGGCCCGAGCCGTAGCTGCCCCAGTGCGCCAATTCCGCACCCGTGTTCGCGTCGTACTTGCGCACGACGCCGCCATCCTCAACCTCGAACGCATGGCCGAAGGCGTCGATCGCGATCGAGTTGCCCTGGCTGGGCCACTGGAAGAGGAAGGTGCGGTCGTTCGCGAACACCTGCGTCCTCGGGTTGCCCCCGTCCGTGACGTAGATGCGACCGTCTGGGCCCACCGCGACACCCCCGACACCCGTGATCGCGCCAGGGGCATTCGATGGCGAGGGGCTGTAGAAGCCGACCCCGGCGACGAACGCGCCGCTCACCGTAAACTCCTGAAGCGGGAACTGCGCCGCGTTGTGGATGGTCCACTCGGCCACGAAGAGGTGCCCATTCGCGTCCGCAGCGATGTAGTAGGGCCCCGTCACCGAAGCGGCGTCCGAGCCGTCCGTGCCCCACGAGGAAAGCATCGCCCCGTCAGGCGCGTGGGCGTCGATGTGCGTTGGATAGTTCGAGTACTCGGCGACGTAGATGTTGCCGGCCGGGTCGAAAGCGATCCCGACAGCGCGTGGAGCGGGCCATTGCCCGAGAAACGTGGGCGCTTGGGCGGCTGCGAGGGCTGGCAGCAGCGCACCGAGCAGCGCAAACAGGACGAGAGACCTTTGCATGGCCAGCGACCTTTCAGCCCAACGAGTCCACGCGTGCCGGGAGGCCCGAATATGATCGCGCCGGTGCCGGTCACGGTCAATCTAGCGAGTGCTGCCCGTGCATTCGTCAGCTCAGGCGGTCGCAGGTGGTGGAGCAGGAGGACCCTGCCTTGTCCCTCCCCACTTCTCGAAGTCGGGATCATCCGCGCTCACCCGCGGCAGATCGAGCTCGAGGTAGAGGGAGCGCGCCTGCTCTACCGCATGGGTCAGGAACTTGACCCTGCGTCTCACCGCGTCCGGGTGAAGGGCCGGATTGGGTCGGTCGCTCTCTTCACGCTCGACGTAGTCCTCAAGGAACTGTCGCCAGTGTTCTGCCTCCCGGAACCACAGCTGGATGTGGTCCCGCTGCGCCTTGTCGGGCCACAGGACGATGTTGTCGCGGTTTCTCCGGTACGCCTGCATCCCCGCGTCGAGGAGCGACATGTTCGACTTGGGCAGGTAGCGAAGGGCTTCCAGTTGGGCAACGCACATCGGCAGGTACATGATGGCCCCAGCCAGGGCTTCTCTTATCGCGTCCTTCAGAACGAGCACCGCTCTTTCGTCGGCAAGCCGCATGTGCTCTCGCTGTGCGGCGAGCCCAGCCTCCGCCGACTTCATCCACCCAATGCGAGCGACGATCGCGGCGGCGACGATGCTGGCCGTTGTAACTCCCCACCCAATGAGATCCCGCGCGCCGATCGAGCCCGGCCTGGCAGCCTCTGCGACACGGACCACGGTGTCGCGGATCACCGTCGTGTCGTGTACGACGATCCGCAGCGTGTCATGCGCCGAAGCCGGCAGGTGCATCCCTGGCCTCCCCCATCTTCACCTTCGACCCGAACGGCCCAGCGGCGACCGCCTCGCCACGCATGGCGGAAGTGCCTATTTGAGCCGGAAACTAGCTTGCAAACCACTGGGCAAGAGAGACTATCACTAGGTGGACCCTGCGGTGGCCTGGACGGGCGCGTGCCGCTTCGCACTCGGCGTTGCCAGGCCACTAGCCTGATCCATTCATGAACGCGACTGCGTGACGCATCGTGTCGCTCGGAATCGACGGTGGCGGCCCGAGACTCGGGTGTGGAATGACGCAGAGCGAACGGGAGCGCGGTCGGTGTCGTCGATCGAGTGCGGTTGCCGCGGCGAAGCTCCGTTTCGGGCATGCTTCGCCCGGGTCGATCGCGGAAGGAGTCTCGATGCCGGTGATGCGCGCGAACTCAGCCCGGAACGGCGCCGATTCGCAGAGCCAGCGCG
>CAIXRL010000468.1 GCA_903921835.1 Candidatus Eiseniibacteriota bacterium
CTGGTGCTCTGCGCGCAGGCGTTCCACTGGTTCCGGCCGGCTCCGGCGCTGGAGGAGTTTCACCGCATCCTGCGGCCGGGGGGGCGGCTCGCGCTCATGTGGAACGCGCGCGACCGTTCGGACCCGCTGACTTCCGGCTACGCGGAGGCCATCCGCGCCGTGGCCGGCGAGCACCCGGCCGAGACGCACGAGTTCGAACCTGCGGTGATCGGGACCGACGGCTGGTTCACGCCCGCGCGGCTCGCGACGTGGGCGAACGCACAGGCGCTGGATCGCGCCGGCCTCGTCGGCCGCGCGCTCAGCGCATCGTATGTGCCGCGCGAGGGCGCCCGCCGGGCGGAACTCGCGGCGCGGCTCGAGGCGTTGTTCGACGAGCACCGCGACGCGGCGGGCCAGATCCACCTGCGCTACGAGACGCGGCTGTACCTCAGCGAGTCGCGCTGAGCGCCACGTCGCGATCCCGCGCGGCCCGGCGCCCGGCGGTCCAGGAGGACGCGCATGCCGCGCCTGCACATCGACTAGACTGCCAGCGCGCCGCGCACCGCGTCGGTGACGCGCCGCCCAACCCACCATGGCCATCGTCACCACCGAAGGCATCGTCCTCAAGACCTATGCGCTTGGCGATACCAGCCGCATCGTGGTCGCCTACACGCGCGAGCACGGTCTGCGGAAGTTCGTCGCCAAGGGCGCGCGCAAGCCACCGCTGCGTTTCGGGTTCGCGCTCGAGCCGCTGTCGCGCTCGCGTTTCGTCTTCTACATGAAGCCCGACCAGGACCTGCACCTGCTCTCGCAGGCCGAGGTGATCGACCCGTTGGGCAGCAGGCTCGCCGACCTCACCCGGCTCGCGCACGCGCAGGCCGCCCTCGAGATCGTGGACCGGCTCGTGTGGGGCGAGGAAGCGCACGCGGAGCTGTACGCCCTGCTCGTCGCCACGCTCGCGGGCTGCGCGAGCGCGCCGGTCGCCTCGCTTCCCGCGGTGACGCTGGCGTTCCAGCTCCAGCTGGCGAGCGAACTGGGCTACCGGCCGCGGCTCGACGCCTGCGCCGTGGACGGCCGGCCCGTGTCCCAGCGGCGGCTGTTCTCGGCCGGCCGCGGCGGGCTCGTCTGCGACGGCTGCGCCGCGCGCGAGGGCGGCGTGGTGGTGCTGTCCGCCGAAGCGCTCGCGTCGTTCGCGCTGCTGCTCTCGCGCCCCGTCGGCGACGCGGGCCTGTACACCGAGGTCGCGCGCGGCGCCGAACTGCTGCGCGTGGTGGAGGACTTCCTCAAGGCGCACTTCCAGCGCTTTCGCGGGCTGCGCTCGCTGGAGGTGCTGAGGACGCTGGAGGCAGAGGGGGGAATGCCCGCCCGCCTGCCCGGCCGGATGCCGCCGGGAGAGAGGACGTCATGATGGTGCGCGTGGTGATCGCCGTCCTGCTGGCGCTCCATGGCCTGATCCACCTGATGGGGTTCGCGAAGGCGTTCGGCTTCGCGGAGATGCCCCAGCTGTCGGTTTCCATTTCGCGCCCGCTCGGTCTGGCCTGGCTCGCCGCGGCCGTGCTGGCGCTGACGGCGGCGGTCGCGTATGGCGCGGGGGCGAGGTGGTTCTGGAGCGTGGCGGCGGTCGCGCTGCTCGTCTCGCAGTTCGTGATCGTCACGTCGTGGGGCGATGCGAGGTTCGGCACGATCGCCAACGTGCTGCTGGCGCTGCTCGCCCTGCTGGGCCTGCTCGCGAACGGGCCGGGCAGCCTCCGCGCGCGCTACGAGCGCGACGTGACGAACGGGCTGGCCCGCGCGCCGCGGACGCGACTGATCACCGAGGCGGATCTCGCGCAGCTGCCGCCGGCCGTGCAGCGCTACCTGCGCCGGGTCGGCGTGGTCGGGCAGCCGCGCGTGTGGAACTACCGCGTGCACTTCCGGGGGCGGATCCGCAGCGGGCCGAGCTCGCCGTGGATGGCGCTGACCGCGGAGCAGACCAGCTTCGCGGATCCCGCGGCACGGTTCTTCTTCCTGCACACGAACATGTCGGGCGTTCCCGTGATCGTGCTCCACCGCTACATCGGGTCGGCGGCGACCATGCAGGTCAAGCTCCTCGGCGCGTTTCCCGTGGTGGACGCCTCGGGGCCGCAGATGGACCAGGGCGAGACCGTGACCCTTTTCAACGACATGTGCCTCCTCGCGCCGGCGACGCTGCTGGATCCCGGTATCGCGTGGAGCGAGGCGGGCCCTGACACGGTGCGGGCCACGTTCACGAACGCGGGCCACGCGATCCGCGCCGGGCTCGTGTTCAATGCCGCGGGCGAGATGGTGGACTTTGTCTCCGACGACCGGTTCGCCGGTTCGCCGGACGGCAAGTCATTCACACAGGAGCGATGGACCACGCCGGTCCGCAGTTACCGCACCTTCGGCGCGCACCACCTGTTCGCGAGCGGCGAGGCCCGGTGGCGCGCGGCTGGCGGGGAATACGCGTACATCGAGCTCGAAATGCTCGACATCGAGTACAACATCGTTGCCCCGTGAAGCGATATAACCTGTTGTGGGATAATGTGTAATAAGGTGGTTCAACCTCGCGGTCATCGCCTTTACACACCCGCTTATTCAGGGTAGCGTCCTCAACGCTTCTTTACGCCCCCGCTTATTCAGCGCTGAACGCTGGGAGGGTCCGATGAAGCGCGAGAATCGCGGCCAATACGCATCCACGACCGTTGCTGGCGAAACGGTGAACGCGTTCGTGCCGGCCGCCCTGCCCCCGACGCCGCCGGTCAACCTGGACGGCGTGCTGAGGGACGAGATCGAGCGCGCCGTGCTGGCGCTTGGCCGGCTGGATGGAGCCTCCGCGCTCATTCCCAACGCGCACCTGTTCCTGTACGCCTACGTGCGCAAGGAGGCGGTGCTGTCCTCGCAGATCGAGGGCACGCAGTCGACGTTGTCCGACCTGCTGCTCTTCGAGCTCGACGAGGCGCCCGGCGCACCCATCGACGACGTGGTCGAGGTTTCCAACTACGTCGCTGCGCTCGAACATGGTCTGGCGCGCATCCGAAGCGGCATGCCGCTGTCGAATCGCCTGATTCGCGAGGTGCACGGCATCCTGCTGTCGCGCGGCCGGGGGGAGAACAAGGCGCCCGGCGAGTTCAGGCGCTCGCAGAACTGGATCGGTGGCGTGCGCCCCGCGCTCGCCCGCTTCGTGCCTCCGCCGCCGCACGAGGTCGGGGCCTGCATGGGCGAACTCGAGCGCTTCCTCAACGACCGGCCCGCGCGCACCTCGACGCTGCTCAAGGCCGCGCTGGCGCACGTGCAGTTCGAGACCATCCACCCGTTCCTCGATGGCAACGGGCGCGTCGGCCGGCTGTTGATTCCGTTCCTGTTCTGCATCGAGAACGTGCTGGGGCAGCCGCTGCTGTACCTCAGCCTGTACCTCAAGCAGCATCGCCAGGAGTACTACGAGTGGCTCGACCGCGTCCGGCGCGAGGGTGACTGGGAAGGGTGGATCGGGTTCTTTGCCCGCGGGGTCACGGAGACGGCGGAAGGCGCGGTTGCGACCGCGCACCGCCTCCTGGAGATCCAGCGTGCGGATCACGACCGCATCCAGCGGTTCGGCCGCGTGGCGGGTTCGGCAATGAGCGTGCACCAGGAGTTTCTGCGCCGGCCGGTGAACTCGGTGGCGGGCCTCGCGGCGGCGACCACGCTCTCGATTCCCGCGGTGACGAACGCGCTCGAAGCGCTGACCCGGCACGAAATCGTCCACGAGATCACGGGCCGCAAGCGCGGTCGCGTGTTCAGCTACGCCGCGTACCTGGACGTGCTGCAGAAGGGCACCGAGCCGCTGTGAGCTGCGGGTTTCCCCAGCAAGGGCGGCTGGGGCGGCACGCACGCATTCCATGCCTCAGTCCATTGGCAGGAGGATACGCACATGACACTCGACATCGACCCGCGCGCCACCGCGCTGGTGCTCATCGACCTGCAGCAGGGCATCGTCGGGCGTGCCACGACGCCGCACTCTGCGGCCGACGTGGTCGTGCGCTGTGTGCAGCTTGCGCGGCGGTGCCGTGAGCTCGGCGCGCTGGTGGTGCGCGTGCGCGTGGCGTTCGATCCCTCGGGGCGAGACCGGCTGGCGTCGCCCGTCGACGCGCCCATGCCGTCCGCCCCGCTGCCCGCGGACTGGGCGGAGCTGGTGCCCGAGCTGGACAGCGGCCCGGACGACGGCTCGGGTGACATCATTGTCACCAAGCGCCAGTGGGGCGCCTTCTACGGCACCGACCTCGACCTGCAGCTGCGCCGGCGCGGGATCGGGACGATCGTGATCGCGGGCATCGCCACCAACTTCGGCGTCGAATCCACGGCGCGCGACGCGTGGGAGCGGGCGTACCACGTGGTGTTTGTCGAGGACGCCATGACCAGCGTCGCCCCGGACATGCACCGCTTCGCCGTCGAGACCATCTTCCCGCGCCTGGGTCGCGTGCGCTCCACCGCCGACGTGCTCGGGGCGCTGGATCGCGCCGCGGGGGCGTGAGGCCCGGGCCGCAGCCACGGCAGCGGTCCCGCTCCCGCTGGCGCCGCGGGCTCACCGCTCCCCAATTCGCCGCGCCTCGGCTCGCCCGGACGATTCATGAGCCCGCGGCCTGCGAGCGCGATCTGCGCGTCATCCGGACCCACCTTCGGTGGGTACCCCGAAGCTCGACCGGCCGCTGTCCTCATCGTGTGGACACCCATGGGGAGGCAGGAAGCCCGCAAAGAACGTGGCTTACCTCTCGCCCGGAAAATCATTGCAGAGGCAGGGCGAGGAA
>CAIXRL010000469.1 GCA_903921835.1 Candidatus Eiseniibacteriota bacterium
CTCCGCTATGCCGACGTCCCGAACGATGCGGGTCGCGCGATGGACCTGCACTGGGAGGCTTCGCCCGGGGACCGGCCGGGGGGCGCGGTCACCGGCTACATCCTCCTGCGTGCTCCCAGTCCGGGCGGACCCTGGAGCACCGTGGACACGCTGGCCGCCGGGGTCACGAGCGCCACCGATGGCACCGTGGTGCGCAACACCCCCTACTTCTACCGCATCGCCGCCTTCGGGCCGGGAGGGCTGACGCCGTCGGGCGCCGTTTCGGGACCGGCGATCGCGCGTTCCAGCGCGTTCAACTCGACCCGCGCCAGCGTGCTGGCGTTTCTGGCACTGTTCTTTCTGCTGGTGCTCTACTACACGGGGATGGCGCAGACGGGGAAGCCGCCCTTCGTGCGGCGGCTCGCCGGCATCGACGCCATCGAGGAAGCCGTCGGCCGGGCCACCGAGATGGGCCGGCCCGTGCTCTGCGTGCCCGGCATCCAGGACATCGACGAGATCCAGACGGTCGCGGCGCTGGTGATCCTCGAGAGCGTCGCGAAGATGACGGCGCGCTACGCCACCCCGATCCGCGTCCCGGTCGCGTACCCGATCCCGTTCACGATCGCCCGCGAGACGGTGCGCAACAGCTACCTGCACGCGGGCGCGGCGGATGCGTTCGAAGCCGACTCGGTCCGCTTCGTCTCGCCGGAGCAGTTCGCGTACGTCGCGGCCGTGACCGGCATCATGCTTCGCGACCGGCCCGCCGCCCACATCTTCATGGGTTCGTTCTACGCCGAGTCCCTGATGCTGGCGGAGACCGGCTTCTCGACCGGTGCCATCCAGATCGCGGGGACCGCGAACGTGGCGCAGTTGCCGTTCTTCGTGGTGGCCTGCGACTACACCCTGATCGGCGAGGAGCTCTTCGCCGCCAGCGCCTACCTGTCGCGCGACCCGCGGCTCGTGGGTGGGCTGAAGGGCGCCGACATGCTCAAGCTCGCCATCGTGGCCGTCGTGATCGTCGGCTGCGCGCTCGAGACCGCGGGCATCCACGGCCTCACGCTGTGGCTGCGGACGCAATGAAGGGCCGGCCGTGAAACGCGAGATCCCGCTGGCCCTGACGGCGCTGATCGGGGCGATCATGATCATCGCCTTCTTCGTGCCGCACGAGTGGGCGAGCGTGCCGGCGGACTACCTGCAGCAGTCGGCCGTGATCGTGGTGGCGTTCGGCTATGTCCTGGGTGGCGCGAACGTCTTCCGGGTGAACCTCGACGCGATCTTCCGCCGGCAGCGCGACTGGCCCTACAAGCTCGTGCTCGTGCTCGGCATGGTCGTCACGCTCGTGTTCGGCCTGGTCGTCGACCGGAGCGGCTTCCAGGAGCCAGGAACGGTCTCGCTCTGGATCTACGATCACCTGTACGTGCCCATGAACGCCACCATGTTCGCGCTCCTTGCGTTCTACGTCGCGTCCGCCGCGTTTCGCGCCTTCCGCATCCGGACCGTCGAGGCCGGCCTGCTCGCGGTCGCCGCGCTCGTCGTCATGATCGGCCGCGTGCCCGTAGGGGACGCCATCACGCGGGCGGTCTTCGACCACCCGGGGGTGCCGCACGCGCTGCGCGCGCTGCGCCTGAGCGATCTGCAGCAGTGGGTGATGGACGTGCCGCAGAACGCCGCCAAGCGCGCCGTGCTCATTGGCGCCGCCATGGGCGTCATGGCCACGGGCCTGCGCGTCATCCTGGGAATCGAGCGCGCCTACATGGGCGGGGGGGACTGACGTGGCGCCCGCCTTCCTCGGGAAGCTCGACCGGCGCTGGCTCTTCCTGGCGCTGGGACTGCTCGTGCTGGGGCCGTTGCTGTGGCCCATCGGCCTGCCGGTCGTGCCCTCGCGGCCGGTCATCCAGTTCCGGAACGCGATCGCGGCGGTCCCGGACGGGAGCACCGTGCTGATGTCGTGCGACTACGATCCGGCGTCACGTCCCGAGCTGGTCCCGATGACCGTCACGGCGCTGCGCCAGTTGTGGGACAAGCACTGCCGCGTCGTCGTCACCGTGCTATGGAACGGCGGCCCCGCGCTGGTGGACCAGACGATCGAGTCGGTGGCGAACGAGTACCGCCTGCGCGGCATTCCCCTGGTGGATGGCGTGGACTACGTGAACCTCGGGTACAAGTCGGGCAACGAGGCCGTCATGGTGCTGATGGGGCAGGGCGTGAAGAGCACGTTCCCGCTCGACCAGCACCGCCGCCCGACCTCCTCGCTGCCCATCCTGCGCGAGGTCCGGAACTACTCCAGCTTCGCGCTGCTCGTGAACATCTCCGCCGGCTATCCGGGCACCAAGGAGTGGGTGCAGCAGGTGAACTCGCGCTTCCACCTGCCCATGGTCTCCGGCTGCACGGCCGTGAGCGCGCCCGAGTACTACCCGTACCTGCAGTCCGGGCAGTTGCGCGGCATGCTGGGCGGGATGGCCGGCGCCGCCGAGTACGAGAAGCTCCGCGGCGAACGCGGGCCGGCCACGCACGGCATGGATGCGCAGTCGCTCGCCCACCTGTTCATCGCCGCCTGCATCGTGCTCGGCAACGTGGCGCACCGGGGCCGCCGACGGGAGGTGCGTCCATGAGCGTCTCCACCGACTTCGGCATCTGGGTGGGCGCGCTGCTGACGCTCTTCATCTTCTCGTTCCTGTACAAGGACAACCCGCTCTACAA
>CAIXRL010000470.1 GCA_903921835.1 Candidatus Eiseniibacteriota bacterium
CAGAACGCCAGGTTGTTGGACATCGGCGAGATGTAGTCCATCCGGTCGGTCTGCGGGATGGACTGCGTGTACGTCTTGTACTCCGCCTGCTTCTCCATGCCGGTGTGCAGGTAGCCGATCACCGGCTTGCAGCGCACCACGGTCTCGCCGTCGAGCTCGAGGGCCACGCGCAGCACGCCGTGAGTCGACGGGTGCTGGGGACCCATGTTGATCGTCATGGTCTCATTGCGCACGGTACTTGACCTTCTTCGGAGCCAGTTTCCGCAGCGCGGGGTCCGGCACCGTGCGCCCGGGCGTGTTGTGCGTGAAGGCCACCTCCTCGTAGCCCAGCGGCGAGTCCTTGCGCAGCGGCCAGCCCACCCAGTCCTCGGGAAGCAGGATGCGCGTGAGGTCCGGATGACCGGTGAACTCGAGCCCGTAGAAGTCGTACGTTTCGCGTTCGTGCCAGTTCGCGGTCGGCCAGACGCCGGACACGCTAGGCACGCGTGGCTGCTGCTCCGGAACCCGCACCTTGAGCGTGAAGCGCAGCGCGTTGGAGAGCGACAACAGGCTGTACACGGTCTCGAATCGCGGCACGCGCGGCAGGTAGTCCGCGCCGCCCATCCACGTCAGCATCGCGAAGTCGAGCTCGGGATCGTCGCGCAGGAACGTGCACGCCGCGACCAGCGCTTCCGCCGGCAGGAACAGCGTGTGATCGCGCACCGCGTCGCCCTGCTGGCGCTCGAACGCCACGCCCGGGAAACGCTCGCGCAGGCGCGCCTCGACCCGGTCGGTGGTCAACGCCATCACGCCACTCCCTTCGCCCTGCGCCGGCGCGGGATCGGCCCCAGTTCGGGCTTCGATGCGAGGATCTTCTCCTGCAGCTTCATGATGCCGTAGATCAGGCTCTCGGGACGCGGCGGGCAGCCCGGCACGTACACGTCCACCGGCACGACCTTGTCCACGCCCTGCAGGATCGCGTAGTTGTTGAACACGCCGCCGCACGATGCGCAGGCGCCCATCGAGATGACCCACCTGGGATCGGACATCTGCTCGTGCAGTTGCTTGACGACCGGCGCCATCTTGATGGACACGCGGCCGGCCACGATCATCAGGTCGGCCTGGCGCGGGGAACCGCGGTAGACCTCGGCGCCGAAGCGCGAGATGTCGAAGCGGGGTCCCGCGATCGCCATCATCTCGATGGCGCAGCAGGCGAGCCCGAAGCTCATCGGCCAGATGCTGTTCGCGCGCGCCTGGTTCACCGCCCAGCCGAGCATGGACTCGACCGTGGTGAAGAGGACGCCTCGCTTGACCTCCTCCTCGAGCGACTCGCTCTCCGACAGCGGCCGGACGAGCCCGGCGTCGGGCGGATCGGCCGGCGCGAGCGTGCGGAAGCGGCCCGGGTCGCGGGGATCAGGCATGGAAGACCTCGGACGCCTCGCGTTCGGGGAAAGAGGAGGTGCGCGAAAGGACCGTCATCGCCATCACTCCCACTCGAGCGCCCGCTTCTTCAGCAGGTAGACGTAGCCCACCAGCAGGATGGCGATGAACAGCACCATCTCGATCAGGCCGTAGAACCCGAGCATGCGAAACGACACCGCCCACGGGTAGAGAAAGACGGCCTCGATGTCGAACAAGATGAACAGCACGGCGACCAGATAGAACTTCACCGAGAAGCGGCCGCGCGCGTCGCCGACCGGATCGACACCGCACTCGTAGGGCGCGTTCTTCACCGCACTGGTGCGCCGGGGCACGATGAACGTGGACAGCCCGATCGTGACCGCGGCGAAGCCGATTCCCACCACGACGAACAGCAGGATGGGCAGATAGGCGAGCATGCGAAGCCGTTTCCTCACTGTGGGATGGGCGGACGATGTGTTGGAACGCGCACCCTATGTTGGAGCCGGAGGGTCGTCAAGCAAACCTGACGGCCCCGGCCCGGACGATTCATGAGCCCACGGCTCACGAATCGTCCGGGCAAGCGTTCACCTCGGCTGCTGCAGCGCTCCCGTGAGCGCGGGCACCACCTCGAACAGGTCGCCCACGATCCCGTAGTCCGCGACCTTGAAGATGGGAGCGTCGGGGTCCTTGTTGATCGCGACGATGCACCGCGACGACGTCATGCCCGCGAGGTGCTGGATGGCTCCGCTGATGCCCACGGCCACGTAGAGCTTGGGCGCGACCACCTTGCCCGTCTGCCCCACCTGCTCGCCATGCGGACGCCAGCCCGCGTCCACGACCGCGCGCGAGGCGCCGACGCTGGCGCCGAGCACGTCGGCCAGCGATTCGAGCAGCGCGAAGTGCTCGGGCCCCTTCATGCCGCGACCGCCCGAGACCACGATCTCGGCCTCGGTCACGTCCTGCTTGCCGCCCTTCGCGGCAACCAGCGCGGTCACCCGCGCGCGCGGCGCCGCGGCGTCCCACGCGAACGCCAGGGGTTCGATCGCGGCCGACTTGCCTGCCTGCGGCTCGAGCGCGGCGAACATCTTGGCCCGCAGCGTGAGCATGGCGGGCGACGCCGGGAACGCCACCTTCTGCAGCGCCTTGCCCGCGTACACCGACCGGGTCGCGACCAGCCTGCCGCCCGCGTTCGAGATCGCCGAGCACTCCGAGGCCAGCCCGACGCAGGCCTGCGCGGCCACGCGCGGCGCGAGGTCCCTGCCCATCGCCGAGGCGGGGAACAGCACCGCCGCCGGCGCGAGCGTCTTCACGGCCGCGGACAGCGCCGCGGCGTAGCCCGCGCCGTCGTACTTCGCGAACGCCTCGTGCGTCGCGAGCAACACGTTGTCGGCGCCCGCCGCACCCAATTCCGCCAAGCCCGGATCCGCCGCCGCGCAGCACACGCCCACCACGGGACCGCCGAGCGAAGCCGCGAGTCGCGACGCCTCGCCGAGCGCTTCGCGCGAAACGGAGCGCACCTTGCCATCACGCTGCTCGATGAAAACCAGAATGCTCATCCCGCGCCTCCCTAGATGACCTTGGCTTCGTCGCGCAGCGCGCGGACGAGCGCGGGCACCGCGGCGGCGCCCTCCCCGACGATCCGTCCCGCGGCACGCGCGGGGGGCAGCTCCAGCGACACCAGCTCGAGGTTCGCAGGTCCCAGGTCGGCCGCGAC
>CAIXRL010000471.1 GCA_903921835.1 Candidatus Eiseniibacteriota bacterium
ATGTGCGGGCCATACGCGCCGCCCGACAGGATCCCCGTGAGGATATCGATGACCACGCCAAGCCCGAAACCTTTCGCGCCGGCCATGGGCGTCCAGTACGCCGCCGCATGCGGGTCCGTGGGCCGGGGCGGCGGGAGTCGCGGCGCTGGCGCTCAAGCGCGGCGCGCGCGGCTACGGATTGCTGGTGGGCGCATGGGACGACGGGGCCCTGGGCGCCACGATACGCGAGCGGCTCGAGGCGCTGCGGCTGCTAGCCGATGGCGCGCTCACGGCCCAGGCGCGCGGCGCCGAAGCGAAGCGCAGGGCGCGGCACGCCGAGGCGCTCGCGGGTTTCGCGCGCACGGGTGTGTCCGCGGTGAATCTGGCGGAGGCGCTCCACCTGCTGGCGCGCGCCGCGGCGCAGGTCGCGCCGGCGGGTGGCTCGGCGTTCTATCGCGCGACCGACGCGGGCGGGCCGCGAGTCGAGATCGCGTACGGGCCTGCGACGTTGCGGGACGCGTTCGCGGACGGTTTCGCGCCGCTCGCCGCCGAGGTCATGGCGTCCGGGCATCCGCGCGCGGGCGCGACCGGTGCGGACGCGACCGGCGTGCCGCAGGCGGTGGCGGACGGGGTGAGTGCGTGGGCGTTGCACCCCGTCGTGGCGTACGGACACGCCCTGGGCGCGCTGCTGGCGTGGGACGGCCCCGGGCGCCATCCGTCGGCGCCCGGACTCGAGGGCGGTGACGCGGAGTTCCTCGCGGCGCTCGCGGACGTGGCGGCGCTGCTGCTCGAGCACGCGCGGGTGCTCGAGGTCCTGCGCCAGAACGAACGCCAGCGTGGCGAGCTCGCGACGCGCGTGCAGGACACGGAGCGCCTGGCCGCCGTGGGCGAACTGGCCGGGCGGGTCGCGCGCGAGTCACGCAACCCGATCGCGTCGATCTCGGCGTTCGCGCGCCGCGCGCAGCGCGAGCTGCCCGAGGAGGATCCGCAGCGCGAGTACCTCGAGATCGTCGTGCGCGAGACGGAGCGGCTCGACGCGATGCTGCGCGAGCAGCTCGAGTACACGCAGGCGGGCGGCGGCAAGCTGCGCATGCAGAGCCTCAACGCGGTCGTGCAGGAGGCGCTGCAGCGGTCGAGCGAGACGCTGGTGCGCCGGCGCGTGCGATTGCTGCGCAAGCTCGCCGGCGACCTGCCGGACCTGCTGCTTGATGCGAAGCGCATCCGCCGCGTCATCGAGAACATCCTGGCGTTCGCGCTGGAGTCGGTCCCGGTCGGCGGCCGGATCCAGCTGGCGTCGCGGCGCGTCGGGGACCACGTGGCCGTCGAGATCTCGCACGACGGCTCGCGTTCGGCAGGAGAGCTGCTGGAGCAATTATTCGTGCCGTTCGCGACCGGTGCCCAGGGCGGCGCCGCCGTCGGGCTCGGCGTGGCGCAACAGATCGTCCGCGAGCACGGTGGCGAGATCCGGGTGCGCGGCGAAGGGGAATGGGGAACGGTGTTCGCGTTCACGCTGCCGATCGCAGGCAACGAGGACAGGCGGCGCAGTCGCGATCGCCGCGCGGGGCGTGGGGAACGGCGCGGCCGGGGTGGCGAACCCACGGGTCCCGGCGGGGCCGGTGTTTGACGGCCCTTCGCGCGGGATGGTAGAAATGTTGGCCCTCGGGGGGCTGCGGTGCCCCGAACGTTGTCGCCACCCTAGCTCAGTTGGTAGAGCACACGACTGAAAATCGTGGTGTCCCCAGTTCAATTCTGGGGGGTGGCACCATGTGAAGACGGCGCTCGTCGCCGTGCATGTCGATGGGCTGGTGTAGCTCAGCTGGTAGAGCACGTCACTCGTAATGACGGGGTCATCGGTTCGATTCCGATCACCAGCTCCATTTCGACGTCAGGCGGTCGCGTCCAGGGTGACGCGCCGCGGGTGGTACGGGCCGATGCCGGGCGCACCTCAGCGCCGTGCATCGGCCCTGTTCGTTGCGGCGCCTTCACGGCACTCCGGGAGGAAGCAGCGTCATGTCCAGGGGCCTGATGATCAGTGTGGCCGGCGTGCGCGGTATCGTCGGCGAATCGCTCACCCCGCCGGTGCTGACCCGCTTCGCGGCGGCCTTCGCCCGCTCGCTCGGGGACGGGCCCGTCGTGGTCGGGCGTGACGCGCGCACGACGGGGCCGATGGTGCTGGCCGCGGTCTCGGCGGGACTCGTCGCCGCGGGCCGCGACGTGGTGGACATCGGCCTTGCGACCACGCCGACCACGCAGATGGCCGTGGAGCACCTGCAGGCCGCGGGCGGCGTCATCCTGACCGCCAGCCACAATCCCGCGCCGTGGAACGCGCTCAAGTTCCTCTCCGG
>CAIXRL010000472.1 GCA_903921835.1 Candidatus Eiseniibacteriota bacterium
AGGATCGTCATCAGCGCTGCGACCTCGCGCGCGGGCCGCTGCCAGTTCTCGACCGAGAACGTGTACAGCGTCAGCACCTCCACGCCGAGGTCGTCGCAGCCGCGGATGACCTCCCGCACGGAGGCACGGCCGGCGCGATGCCCCATGATCCGGGGCACCCCGCGCGCCTTCGCCCAGCGCCCGTTGCCATCCATGATGATGGCAACGTGGCGCGGCAGGTTGCCGCGGGCAATGAGCGATTCCTGGGTCGGGATTCGAGTACTCAAGGCTCTTCCCCTCGTCTCCGAGGAAAGGGTGCGGTCCGCGGACCGATCAGACCTCCATCACCTCGGCGGTCTTCTTCTTGAGCAGCTCGTCGATCGACCCGATGTAGCGGTCGGTGAGCTTCTGGCTCTCGTCGGTCAGCCGCTTGGCGTCGTCCGCCGGCAGCGTGCCCTCGTGCTCCTCGAGCTTGAGCTCCTTGTTCGCGTCGTGGCGGAACTGCCGCACCTGCACGCGGCCTTCCTCGGCGAACTTGTTGATGAGCTTCACGAGCTCCTTGCGCCGCTCCTCGGTCAACGTCGGGATCGGGATGCGTATGACCTGGCCGTCGTCGGCCGAGTGCAGGCCGAGGTTGGCCTCGTTGATGCCCTTGGTGATTGCCTTGATCAGGCTCTTGTCGAACGGCTGGATCATCAGCAGCCGGGGCTCCGGCGCGGAGACCGAAGCGACCGCCTTGAGATCCATCGTCGAGCCGTATGCCTCGACCTTCACCGTGTCGAGCAGCCCCGGACTCGCCTTGCCCGTTCGGACGCCCGAGAAGTCGTGCCGGACGTGGTCCAGCGCCTTTTTCATGTGCTCTTCCGCGGCAACGATGATCTTGTGGGACATGATCGTCACTCCCCCACTTGCGTGCCGACCGCCTCGCCCTGAATCAGACGCACCAGGTTTCCCGCAACGCCGACATTGAAGACGACGAGCGGCAGGTGATTGTCCATGCAGAGCGAGATCGCGGTCGAATCCATGACCTTCAGACCCCGGCTGAGGATATCCATGTAACCGATTCGAGGAAAAAACGTTGCACCCGGGACGAGCATGGGGTCGTCCGAGTAGACGCCATCCACCTTGGTGGCCTTCAGGATGACGTCGGCCCCGACCTCGACCGCGCGCAGCACGGCGGCGGTGTCGGTGGTGAAGTACGGATTGCCCGTTCCCGCGGCCATCACGACGACGCGGTTCTTCTCGAGATGCCGCACGGCGCGCCGGCGGATGTAGGGCTCCGCCACCTGGTCCATCTTGAGCGCCGTCATGACGCGCGTGTACAGACCGTGCTTCTCGAGGGCGTGCTGGAGGGCGAGGCTGTTGATCACCGTCGCCAGCATGCCCATGTGGTCCGCGGTCACGCGATCCATGCCGCGGGCGCTGGCGACGAGACCCCGGAAGATGTTGCCGCCCCCCAGCACGATTCCGACCTGCACACCCATGGCGTGCACCTCACGGACCTGCTCGGCCAGCGAGGCGAGTACGCCGTCGTCGATGCCGTGACCTGCGCCGCCGGCGAGATGCTCACCGCTCAGCTTCAGCAGGATGCGCTGGTAGCGCGCGGGCAAGGCCTACTCCGCACCGAGGCGGAAACGAACGAAGCGGCGGACGACGATGTTCTCGCCCGTCCTGGCCGCCGTCTCCTTCACGAGGTCGTTCACCGACTTCTTGTCGTCCTTGATGAACGGCTGCTCGAGCAGGCACACCTCGGAGTAGAACTTGTTCACCTTGCCGTCGAGGATCTTCTCCATGATGTTGGCGGGCTTCTTCTCGCCTTCCATCTGGGCGGCGTAGATGTCGCGTTCCCTCGCGATGCGCTCCGCGGGCACCTCCTCACGCCGGACGTAGTCGGCGCCCGCGGCGGCCGCCTGCATCGCGATGTCCTTGCACAGCGCCTTGAAGTCGTCGGTGCGCGCCACGAAGTCGGTTTCGCAGTTGATCTCGACCAGCACGCCGAGGCGGCCGTCGTGGATGTACGAATCGACCCGGCCCTGCGACGCGGCGCGATCGGCGCGCTTCTCGGCCTTCGCGATGCCGGACTTGCGCAGCGCATCGACAGCCTTCTCGATGTCGCCCGAGGTCTCCGACAACGCCTTCTTGCACTCCATCATGCCGGCCCCGGTCATGTCCCGGAGCCGCTTGACCAGATCAGCGGTGATCATCATGGATACTCCCTGCGTGTGCACGCCCATCCGCGCCGTGGGGCGCGAATGGGCGCGAGATTCCGTTGCGTCGTGGACTCGGGATCAGGCGCCGGCGGGCGCGGGACTCTCGGCTTCGACGGCGTCACCGCCGAACGAAACCGTCTCCTGATCGGCGCCTTCCAGGGCCATGTTGCGCGCTTCGGCGATGGAGCTGGCGACCAGACCACTGAACAGCTTGATGGCGCGCAGCGCGTCGTCGTTGCCCGGGATCGGGAAGTTGATCGTGGACGGATCGCAGTTCGTGTCCACCACGCCGACGATCGGAATCCCGAGGCGGTTGGCCTCCGCGACCGCGATCTTCTCCTTCTTGGTGTCCACGATGAAGACGATCGACGGCAGGCCCGGCATGTCCTTGATGCCCGAGAAGGCGACCTGGAGCCGCGCCCGCTCACGTCCGAGCCGCGACTGCTCCTTCTTCGCCAGCTTCTCCATCGTACCGTCCGCCACCATCGCATCCAGCTCCTTGAGGCGCTTGATGCTCGTGCGGATGGTCTTGAAGTTGGTCAGCATGCCGCCCAGCCAGCGCTCGGTGACGTGGTACTGGCCCGCGCGCGTGGCATCCTCGGCGACGATGCCCTTCGCCTGCTTCTTCGTGCCCACGAAGAGCACGTGCCCGCCCGTGCGCACCACCTTGTGGAT
>CAIXRL010000473.1 GCA_903921835.1 Candidatus Eiseniibacteriota bacterium
CATCGTGCTGTTCGCCGTGCACCAACTGGGCGGCAGCGCGCGCACCGCCGGCACGTTCCTGCTCGTGCGCATGGCCGGGTTCGTGCTCTCGAACGTGCTCTGGCACCGGCTCTCGGTCCGCCACGGCGACCGCGTGCTGTTGCGCATCGGCGCGGCCGCCTGCAGCGCGCTGCCGCTGACGGCGGCCGCGATTGCCGTCGCCTCGCCCTGGGGACTGGGCTGGCTCCCGGCCGGCGCCGCCGTGCTCGCCCTCGAGGCCGTGGTCGGCCTGGGCGGTGCAGCGCAGAGCGCGATCGGCGTGGGGTACTCGAGCCTCATGCTGCTGCTCGCCCCGCCGGGACGCCGTCAGGCCTTCGTCGGGCTGATCAACACGTTCCTCGGCCCCACCATGCTGCTGCCCATGCTGGGCGGAGCGCTGGTGGACTGGCTCAACGCCCCGGTGCTGTTCGGGTTGTGCGCGGCCGCCGGCCTCGTGGGCGTGCGCGCGGCCTGGAAGTTGCGCGATTCGCGCGGGATCCCGGCCGAGACCCCGGTCCCCGGCGGCGCCCAGGCGCCTGGCGAATCCGGATGGACCGACGTGGACCGGCCTGGCGGTGCCGGGTAGTGGTCTCCGCCCGGCGTCACCGTCAGCCCGAGTTGATGGATCAGCCCGGCCTCGACCCGCGCGCGCACCGGCAGGCGCTCGACAGCCTCGGCCGCGCCCACTGGGTCAGCCGCAGCACCGCGTCGATCTGGCCCGCGATCCGCGCGGTCGTGCCGCGCTCCGGGCGTCCCCTGCGGATCCTCGATCTCGCCTGCGGCGGCGGTCACGTCGTCGTCGGCCTGGCCCGCCGTTGCATCCGCGAAGGCGTGGCGATCGAGGCCTGCGGGGTCGATCTCAGCCCGGTGGCGATCGACCACGCCCGCGCCCTGGCGGCTCGCGCAGGGCTGCAGCGCGTGACCTTCACCACTCTGGACGTCGCGAACCAGCCGCTGCCGGGCACGTTCGATGTCGTGCTCTGCTCGCTGTTCCTGCACCATCTCGGTGACGAAGACGCGGAGACGCTCCTGCAGCGCATGCGGGACGCGGCGCGCCACCTGGTCGTGGTCTCCGACCTGCGAAGGACGCGCCTCGGCTACCTGTTCGCCTGGGCGGGATGCCGGCTGCTCTCCCGATCGCGAGTGTTCCATGCCGACGGCACGCGCTCGGTCGAAGCGGCGTTCGCCACGGACGAGGCCCGGCGCCTAGCCGAGCGCGCCGGCCTCGCGGGCGCGCGCATCGTCGCGCGCTGGCCCCAGCGCTTCCTGCTGACCTGGATGCGCGATGGCGAACGCTGACGCGACCGCGCGCCCGGGCGCCACGATCGACGTCCCGGGTGCGGCGGCGAGAACCTGGGACGTGCTGGTCATCGGCGCGGGTCCCGGCGGGGCGTTCGCCGCACGGGAGACCGCGCGCGCGGGCCTGGCCACGCTGCTGGTCGAACGGTCTTCGTTTCCCCGCACCAAGGTCTGTGGCGGCTGCCTGAACCACACCGCGGTCGAGGCGCTGCAGCGCGCCGGTCTGGGCGACCGTCTCGCCCGCCTCGGCGGGCCCGCGATCACCACGGTGAGTCTCCGGCAGGATCGACGGCACGCGTCGATCTCCATGCCGCCGGGCGTGGCGGTATCACGCCGCACGCTCGACGCCATGCTGGTCGCGACGGCGGTCGAGGCGGGGGCGCAGTTCCTCTCCGAAACGACCGCGGTCATCGCGCGCGAGCCGGCGGAGGCCGCGCGTGCCGGCCAGCGCCTCGTGGGACTCAGCACTCGCGGCCAACCCGCGGTTCAGGTCGGGGCCCGCGTCATCGTCGCCGCCGATGGTCTGGCACAAACGAGTCTGCGGGCGTGTGGCGAGTTCGAATGCGTCGTGACCGCGAACTCCCGCATCGGAGTGGGCAGCACGGGCCCGGCGGG
>CAIXRL010000474.1 GCA_903921835.1 Candidatus Eiseniibacteriota bacterium
CCGTGTTGTGGACACGATGAGGACAGCGGCCGGTCGAGCTTCGCAGCGGATGACGCGCAGACCGCGCTCGCAGGCGGCGGGCTCATGAATCCTCCGGGCTAGTGTCCTGTCCCAGGGGTAGCTTGACCACAAAGGCGGCCGATGTGCCCGGCCGGCAAGGCGCGACGACGAAGTCGTACCCATAGGATACGTCGAGGAGGAGCACGCAGCCGGCCGCGCACAGCGGGCGCCGACTGCCAAGCGACTCCTGGGACAGGATACTAGGTCCGAACGGCTTTCCTCGGCGGCAGTTGTCCCCGGGCCGGCGGGCACCGGGGGCCCGGGGAGGATGAGGATGCGTCCGAGAAGTTCAGTCGCGGTCTCCTGGAACGCCCGGGCGCTGCCGTGGACCGGGCTCGTGCTGGCGCTCGCGCTGTGGGCGTTGCCCGCCCGCGCCCAGGGTCCCTCGCGCGACGACTGCCTGATGTGCCACAGGGACCGCACCCTGGCCTATTCGGTCGGCCACGCCGGCAGCCTGTTCGTGGATGGCGCCGCGTTCGGGACCTCGGTGCACGGCAGGCTCGCCTGCGTCGCCTGCCACAAGGGCGTCACGCTGCGGCACCCGCGCACGCTGGCGAAGGTGGAGTGCACGCCCTGCCACCGAGCCCAGCGCCAGGTGCTCGACGGCGGCATCCACCGCAACGTCGGCGGCGGCGGCAACGCCGCCTGCGTCTCGTGCCACGGCGTCCACGACGTCCAGCGCGCGAAGGGCGCCGAGCGCTCCCGGTGCGCCGGCTGCCACGCGCGCGAGGCCGGCGACTACCAGTCGAGCGTGCACGGCGTCGCGCTCGCGAAGGGCGACACCGACGCCTCGACCTGCAGGGATTGCCACGGCGCCACGCACGCGCTGCGCGCGCACACGGACTCGCTCGCGAGCACGAGCCGCGAGCACCTCGACGACACCTGCGCGCGCTGCCACGCGAACAAGCAGCTGATGATCAAGCGCAGGATCACGATCCCCGAGGCCGTGCAACTCTTCCGCGAAAGCGTGCACGGGCGGTCGAAGAAGTGGAACGCCGCGCGCTGCAATGACTGCCACGAGAGCCACCGGCTGCGCCGCGCGAACGATCCCACCTCGAGCATCTACCGCGCGAACATCCCGGCCACCTGCGGCAAGTGCCACAGGCAGGAGGCGGCGGCCTACCTCACCGGCATCCACGGCACCGCGCTCAAGCGTGGCGTGACGGCGTCGCCCGTCTGCACCGACTGCCACGGCGAGCACATGATCCGCGGGCCGCATGACGCGGGCTCTCCGGTCGCGGCGATGAACGTCAGCGAGACGTGTTCGCGCTGCCACGAGGCGACGGGAATCCGCGAGACGTACGGCCTGCCCGCGGGGCGCCTGGACACGTACCGCGACAGCTTCCACGGCCTCGCCGCGCGCGGTGGCTCGCCGGTCGTGGCCAACTGCTCGAGCTGCCACGGCTTCCACGACATCCTGCCGTCCAGCGATCCGCGCTCGATGATCTCGCGCCAGCACCTGGCGCAGACGTGCGGCCGCTGCCATCCCGGCGCCGGCACCAAGTACCGCATGGGACCCGTGCACGTCGCGCTGACCATGCCCGACAACCCGGCGCCCTACTGGGCCCGCCTCCTCTACATCGGCCTGATCCTGGGTACGATCGGGTTCATGGCGCTGCACAACGGCCTCGATTACGCGCGCAAGATCCGCCGCAGCCTGCAGGCGCACCTGGGCCGGGTGGAGACGCACGGGCACGCCAGCGAGCGGTGGTTCGTGCGCATGACGGTCGCCGAGCGCATCCAGCACGGGCTGCTCGCGACCAGCTTCTTCACGCTCGTGTACACGGGCTTCGCGCTCAAGTTCCCCGAGTCATGGGTGTTCTCGTGGATGGCGCGTCTCGAAGGAGCCTATTCGTGGCGCAGCA
>CAIXRL010000475.1 GCA_903921835.1 Candidatus Eiseniibacteriota bacterium
CACCAGCGCGCCCACCGCGCCCGGCGGGCGCCCGAACGCGCACCCGCGCGCGACGAACGCGGAACGACGCCGGACGCGAGCGCGGGGTCGTCCGGCGCCAAGCACGCGCCGGGCCGCCGGCACCGCCGTATCGCCGCGGCTACTCGCCGCGGACGAGCGCCCTCGCCAGCTCCGCGGCCACGCGCGCGTTGTTCCGCAGCAGCGCGAGGTTCACGCGCACGCTCTCGCCACCGGTGATCGCGTTCATGCGCGCGAGCAGGAAGGGCGTCACCGCGCGGCCGCGAACGCCCTCCGCCGTGGCCGCGGCGAGCGCCTCCGCGAGCGCGCGTTCGTAGATCGGTAGCGGCATGGCGTCCGCTTCCGGAATGGGATTGGCGATCAGCACCCCGGTACCCATGCCGAGCGCGAAGTGCGTCCTCACCGCCGCGGCAAGGGACTCGATCGTGTCGAAGCGCCGGTCCACGGGTAGTCCGCTCTCGCGCCGGTAGAACGCCGGGAGCTCCGCCGTGCCGAGCCCGTACACGGGCACGCCCAGCGTCTCGAGCATCTCGACCGTCCGCGGCAGGTCGAGGATGGCCTTGGCGCCCGCGCACACGACTGCGACCGGGATGCGCGAGAGCGCCGTGAGGTCGGCGCTGACGTCGCCCGAGGTCTGCGAATCGCGGTGCACGCCGCCGATGCCGCCGGTGGCGAACACGCCGATGCCCGCCTGGTGGGCGGCGAACATGGTCGCGGCCACCGTGGTGGAACCGGCGGCGCCCGCGGCGAGCACGGCGGCGAAGTTGCTCAGGTTCAGCTTGGAGACGCCGGGCTCCGCCGCCAGCGCTTCCAACTCCGCGCGCGTGATGCCGACGCGCTCCGCGCCGCCGAACACGCCAATCGTCGCGGGCACGGCGCCCGCGCGCGTCACCTCGGCCTCCAGCGCCAGCGCCGCCTCCACGCCCGCGGGGTGCGGCAACCCGTGCGTGACCACCGTGGTCTCGAGCGCCACCACCGGCCGCCCCGTCGCCAGCGCGCGCGCCACGTCCTCGCCCAACACGAATCGCTCGTTCACCGTGCCACCTCCTAGCCGTACCAGGCCTTGAGCCGCGCCTGCGCGGCCGCGCGCGTCGCCTCGAGCAGGGCCGCGGGGCCCCACGCCTCGATCGCGAAGCTCGCCGTGACCACACCGCGGTGCAGGCACTCCATGATGCTGCGCCCCTCGAGTTGCGCGGCGAGAAACCCCGCCGCGAAGCAGTCCCCGGCGCCCGTGGGATCCACGACGCCGTTCGTGCGCGCGTCCCACTCGTGGAAGCGGTCCTCGCGCGCGTCCCACAGGATGCCGCCGCCGGGCCCGCGCTTCCAGGCCACGAAGCGCAGCCGTCCGCCCTCCAGCCGGCGCAGCGCGGCGCGCGGATCCGTGGCCGCGCCATCGAGCAGCAGGTCGTCCTCGCTCGGGAAGAACGCGTCCGCGTGCTTCAGCACTTCGAGCCAGCGCGGCAGCGATTCCTCGGTCACCAGTTCATATGGATCGATCGAGATGAAGGGTTCGCCTCCGCCCGCGGGCGCCGGGGCGCGCAGGCCCTCGGCCAGGCGCGCCTGCACCTCGATGGGCATGGGCGCCAGGTGAAACGTGCGCGCGGTCCGCCACGCTTCAGGCACCTGCTCAGGCTCGGGCGAAACCTGCTCGTGCGTCGGGCCGCCCAGCCGGTGCACGACGCGACGCAGACCGCCCTCGTAGAGGAGCCACGTGCGCACGCCGGGGCCGTGCAGCGGCACGACGCCGTCCAGCGCGACGCCGCGGCGGCGCAGGTGCTCGAGCGCGTCGGCCGGGTAGTCCTCGCCGCGCAGGCTCACGCACCCCACGCGCGCGCTCCACAACGCGGCGCCCAGAGAGCCGTACAGCATGGCGCCGCCGGGCTGGCCCATGCGCGTGCGACCGTCGGGAAAGACCAGGTCGTCCACGAGCAGATTGCCCAGCAACACGAGTTCGGGCGTCACGCGGGAACCGGCGCGCAGGTGATGTCGGCGCTCACGCGCGCGCGACCAGGCCCGCGAACGCCTGCGCCACCGCGTCGACCGCGGCGCGATCCAGCGGGTTCGACCACAGCCCGCCCTGCTTGACCGACGAGCCGACGATGAAGCCGTCCGCGGCCGCGTAGCGCGCGAAGTTGTCGGGCGCCAGGCCCGAGCCCACCAGCACGGGCGTGTGCACGGCCTTCGCGACCGAGTCGACGTCGGCGGGCACGGCCGGTTCGCCGGTGGCGGTGCCCGTGACGATGACGCCGTCCACCAGGAAGAACTCCGCCGCCTTCGCGGTCTCGGCGAGCGACACGTCGGCGGTGATGGCGTGCGCGCTGTGCTTCTTCTTGATGTCCGCGAACACGCGCACGCGCTCGGCCCCGATCGCGCGGCGGTAGCGCAGCAGGTCGCCCGCGCTCGCCTCGATCGTGCCCTCGTCCGCGACGTGCGCGAACACGAAACCCTCGACGCGCACGAACTCGGCGCCGCACGCGTGCGCGACCGCGATCGCCTCGCGGTTGGCCCCTGCGAGCACCTGCACGCCCAGCGGCAGGCCGGTCTCGCGCTTGATCTCGCGGCCGATCACCGCCATGGCCGCGACGATCTCCGGGCCCGCGGGCGCCTTCACGTACGGGCGGTCGTGCATGTTCTCGATCATGAGCGCGGTGAAGCCGGCGTCGCGATAGACGCGCGCCTCGGTCACCGCCTCCTGCGCGAGCTTGTCGATGGCGTGGTGTGACGTCGGGGTGCCGGGCAGCGCGCCCACGTGGATCATACCGATGAGCGCGCGCGGCGCGCCGAACAGGTGCCGAAACGATTCGCGGGAGTCCATGGCGGAACCATAGCGGCAGCCCCGCGCTTCGCAAAGCCGCCGCGGCCCCCCGGTGGAGGAAGCGCCCCGGGCCGCGCTCGCCGTGGCCTTCCGGAGCGAGCGCGGAGACCGGCGCGCTCGGCGACGGAACGCGGACCGCGCCGGGCGCGGCGCGGACGCCGGACCGGGGCCACCACCCAATC
>CAIXRL010000476.1 GCA_903921835.1 Candidatus Eiseniibacteriota bacterium
CGCTGTCGCTTCTCCCGGACGGTCCCCGCGGGCCCGCGCTCGATCGCAGCGAAGGACTCCTGCCCGCCCCCGGCGAGGGGGTTGCCGGTTGCGCAACGGAAACGCCTGACGCCCGGGGGCGAGCAGCTCCGTACGAGGATCCCCCTGCCCGGGAGCGACGAGCGCCTGCCGGTTGCGGGCGACCGGATGGGCCACCCCGCCGGCGCCGGCCTGCACGGCGGGCTCGTGGGTCATCGCGGGGGTGACAGGTGGTTGCTGCGACTCGTCGCGGGCGAAGGAGCTTGACGGTGGCGAAGACCGGGGCGCACAGGTGGGAGTTCAAGGCGCGCTTCCGGCGCCACTCCTTCGGCTGGAGGTCACAGCCGGCGATCACCCGCGTGAAGCAGGCCGTCGCCGAGATCCGGAAGGTCGCGAAGCAGGATCCGGTCCCCGCCGCCGACGGCGCCGTCGCGTTTCTCGAGCGCGTCTCACCCGCACTCGCGCACGTGGACAGCTCGTCGGGCGCCATCGGCACGGCCGTGAACAACGCCATCGCGGAACTGGTGACGATCATCGCCGGCGCGCCGGCCGATGCGAAGACGCGCGAAGCGTGGCTCGGGCGGCTGTGGGATGCGTACGTGGCCGACGACATTCCCTACCTCGAGTCGCTCGGGGATCACTGGGGTGCGCTGTGCGTGTCGAAGGAGATTGCGTCGGCGTGGGCCGACCGGCTGGAAGGCACGGTTCGCATGGCGTGGAGCCCCGAGCCGAGCCTGCCCGGTTTCTTCAATGGAACGACCAACTGCCTGAGCGCGCTCATCGCCGCGGAACGGTACGACGAGGTGCTCGCGCTGCTCGACCTTGCTCCGCACCAGATCTGGCAATACCGCCAGTACGGTGTGAAGGCCCTTTCGGCGCAGGGCAGGAAGGCAGACGCCATACGCCTCGCCGAGGCGGGGCGCGATCTCAACGACAGCCCGATCGCGATTGCGCGCCTGTGCGAGGAGGTCCTGCTCTCCTCCGGCGCCACGGAAGAGGCGTATCGACGCTACGGACTGGTTGCTAACCCCGGGGGCACCTACCTCGCGGGCTTCCGGGCCCTCGCCCGGAAGTACCCGCACAAGGCGGCGGCCGACATCCTCGCGGACCTCGTGAAGACCACGCCCGGCGACGAGGGTAAGTGGTTTGCCGCCGCCAAGGATGCCGGCCTCTACGACGAGGCCCTTGCGCTCGCAAGGCGTACGCCGTGTGATCCCAGGACGCTGGCGCGCGCAGCCCGCGACTTCGCCGGGAGGGAGCCCGCGTTCGCAGTTGGCGCCGGGCTGCTCGCTCTCCATGGGTTGGTGCAGGGCTACGGCTACGAGATCACTGGTGCCGATGTGTGGATGGCATACCGCGCGACGCTCGCTGCCGCCGAGCGACGCGGAGGGGCCGGCGAGGTGAAGGACAGCATCCGCCGTCTGGTTGCCTCCGACGTTGCGGGCGAGCGCTTCGTGGCCAAGGTGCTCGGCAGGGAGCTCGCGCTGTGAGGTCGCGGCCGTTCCTGCACGTCGCGGGTCCCCGCGGCGCCGGCAAGACGACGTTCATCGAACGGCTGCTCGATGCCGAGGTCGCGCTGGCCATATGCGTTCGTGCCGAGCGGGATGCCAAGCTGCGCCGGGAGCAGGAGTCGTCCCCGAGGACGCACGCCGAGCTTCGCCGCTATCGCAAGGCCGGCGGGGGCGCCGTGGCTCTCTATCGCTTCCGGGAGCCGGACACGGACACCTTCTTCATGAGCGCCATCATGCAGGAGTACTCCGAGGCCGTGTTCATCGAGGGTGACTGTCCGTTCGGCTACGTCGACCTCTCCGTGTTCGTTGCGCCGCCCCTGCAGAGCGGGCGCTCGCTGCTGCGTCGGGTGGTGCGCGATCATGCCGCCGCTCACCAGGTTTTCATCGGACGGCTCAAGCAGGCACTCGAGAGTGACGAAGTCCTGGTGCGCTTGCTTGGCGAGACTCTCGGCGTGACGTTCGCGGCACTCGCCACCACACGGCCGCACGGCCTGGACGACGTGCGCCGTTCCCTGAACGCGACGCTGAGCGACGCGCGGGAGGCGGGTCCCGACGAGCCGACGGAGCACTGGGCGCTCGAAGAGGGCTACGCGGGGCTCGAGCGCGCCCAGCTCGTCGTGGTGAACGTGCGCCCGGACGCCGACCGCCACACTGCGGATGCGCTCATCGAGGACATCGCCCGGCTGCGCAAGGACGACGCGATCCATCGCGACGTGTTGGGCCTGGGGGGCAGCAAGGTTCCTGTCACCGCGGTCGTCGCGGACCTCCTGAACCCGAAGGACGCGGGACTGAAGAAGGCCGTGGCACGCGTGAAGAGGGCGACGCGGCGCAGCTCGCCAGCATGACGAGCGAGCGCCACGGAACTCAGTCAATGGAGGCGCCGCGGCACCGCGTGCCGTGAAGTGCGCGCCCGCTCGCGCTGGTGCCCGGACCGCGCTACCGTGCCGCCCGTGAACTTCACCACGCTCGGGGCCCTGCTCGGGTTCCTCTCGGTCGCGCTGGGCGCTTTCGGGGCGCACGCGCTACGCGCGCGGCTCGATCCGGAGATGCTGGCCGTGTTCGAGACCGGCGTGCGCTACCAGTTCCTGCACGCGGTCACGCTGCTGTTCGTGGGCCGGCACGCGGCGGACGCTGGCCGGCGCGGCGTGCGAGTGGCCGGGACGCTGTTCGTCGCTGGCATCGCCGTGTTCTCGGGGAGCCTCTACGCGCTGGCGCTCACGGGTGTGCCGCTGTGGGGCGCGGTTACGCCGCTGGGCGGCGCCTGCTTCCTGGTCGGCTGGCTCGCGCTCGCCTTGGCGTTCCGCAAGGGCTGAAGCGCGCGCACCCGGGCTGGACACCTTCCACGACTCTGCCTCAGCGCCGGAATCGTGAAGGGACAACCGGGCTGGACCGGTTTCGCTTGACAGGCTTGCGCGGCGCCCCTGCCCGCGCCCGCGAGTCGCCCACGCGTCTGCGCTGACGCGCGCGCCAGCCGCCCGTGCGGCCACGTTCGCCGCGATTGCGCGCGCGTTGTCGCCGCAGCGCGATTCGCGCCGCGAAAGCGCACGCACGAGCGCCGCGAACACGCGTGATACAGAGCGAGTGCCTCCCCGCGCGAAGCCGCCCCCGCGGAGCAGCACCGATGACTCGCTACTCGCGGATGCACCTCCCGCCCGAAGTCGCCATGCGCAACCTCGACGCGATCGACCTCGATGAGAAGTCCCGCATCGCCGAGGGGCTCGCGCTCATCGCCGTGATCGACGAGCGCCGGGACTACCTCGCCGCCGGCTACTCCTGCATGCGCAGCTACTGCATGGGACGGCTGCGCATGTC
>CAIXRL010000477.1 GCA_903921835.1 Candidatus Eiseniibacteriota bacterium
CTGGCGAAGGCGTACGCCGCGCGCGCCGCCGATCCCGACGCGCGCCAGGCGTTCCGCGACGCTCTGCGCCAGCTCGCGGGTCGCGCGGTCGCCGACAGCGTCGAACGCGTGCATCCCGCGTCTGCGGCGCCGGTCGCGTACGCGGAGGGCTTCGAGCAGGCGCCGCGCGAGCGGCGCGCGGTCATCCACACCGCGCTGGGAGACATCGAGTGGGAGCTGCTCGGCCACGACGCGCCGCAGACCGTGCGCAACTTCGTCACGCTGGCGCGCCGGGGCTACTACGACCACGCGTGCTACCACCGCGTCGTGCCGGACTTCGTGATCCAGGACGGCGACCCCACCGGGACCGGCTCGGGCGGCCCCGGCTACACGATCCGCTGCGAGTACAACAGGCTCCAGTACGACGCCGGCATGGTCGGCATGGCGCTCTCGGGCAAGGATACCGGCGGCAGCCAGTGGTTCATCACGCTCTCGCCGCAGCCGCACCTGAACGGGCGCTACACCCTCTTCGCGCGGGTCACGAAGGGGCTCGACGTGGCGCGGCGCGTGACGCAGGGCACGGTGATCGAGAGGGTCGAGATCCTGCCGTGAGGCGGCCGCGGCCGCGGCAGGACGGCCGGCCGCGCCGCGTGCGTGCGGTCCACACGAGCGGGCCCCCGGCCGGGCTGGACGTCGAGGCCGGGACCACAGCCCGGGCGGGGCGCTGTCATTCTCCCTGGCATCCTGTTGAGGTCCGGGGCCTTGCGCCCTGAACTGAACTTCCCGTCCTGACCGTGCCATCGGTTGGGCCTGATGGCTGAGCCCTCCCAACCGCCGCTGCTCGATCCGCACCGGGTCACGGTACGGCCCCGCGAACGTTGCGAGGTGACGCCGTTCAAGGCGCTGCTG
This sequence comes from Candidatus Eiseniibacteriota bacterium, assembly GCA_903921835.1. Taxonomy (GTDB): domain Bacteria; phylum Eisenbacteria; class RBG-16-71-46; order RBG-16-71-46; family RBG-16-71-46; genus CAIXRL01. The sequence goes on from CAIXRL010000477.1 coordinate 889, forward strand.
CGCGCGCACCACTGGCTGGGATTCCGGGGCGTGGTCGGGGAGTCGTTGGCGTATGTCGCCGAGGCGGATGGCCGCTGGCTGGCGCTGCTGGGGTGGGCAGCGGTGCACCGCCGTGCCTCCGCGCCGCGTTTGAACAAGATCCGGCCACCGCCTGCGCGGGTCCTGCCCCCGAAAACTGTCGACGAGCGTGCCCGCCGCACTACCTCACCGCTGACGATCAGGGCTTTGACGGAGCCCAGCGTCCACCTGGCCCGGATCATTCATGAGCCCGCCGCCTGCGAGCGCGATCTGCGCATCATCCGGACCCACCTTCGGTGGGTACCCCGAAGCTCGACCGGCCGCTGTCCTCATCGTGTGCACAACATAGTTCCGGGGTACCCACCGAAGGTGGGTCCGGCCGGCCGATCTTCTTGCGGCTGACGCGCATCTCGCGCTCTCGGCTGATGGTTCATGAATGATCCGGGCCAGGCACGGGTTCAGCCGGCGCGGCTCCATTCCAGGATCGTCTTCATGCTCTCGAGCCATCGCTTTCGGAGCTCGGGCGGAACCGTGAAACCGCGGGTGCCGAGGTGCTTGAGCAGTGCCTCCATCACGACGTTCTCATCGACACTGGCGGCAAACGACCCGTGAAAGCAGGAGGCTTTCGCCACCGTGAACCAGTCGGCGAGGAAGCTGCCGCCGGGGTTGACGCGGTTGGCCATGCTCTTCTCGACTGTGCTGCCCACGGTCTGGTTGCTGCGGGCGTCCACGGCCATCACCCGGACGTAGGCGTAGCCATTCCGCGCCGCGAACGTCTCCGGCAGCAGGTGGTCGATGTGCTGCATGCGGCCCCTGATCGTGTCGGCGATCCCAACCACGGCCTGCTCGCGCAGGAACGAGTTCCAGTAGGTGCGGTAGGCGTCGCCCGCGGAGGCACCCTTGTCTTTCGGCCGGACCCACAGTTCATCGTTGCCGGAGGGCCGCTTGCAGATCACGGCCTCGGCCGGGGGGATCGTCTCGCCCAGCGTTCGCCAGGCACCGTGCGGCAGTGGATTGGGGCGGACGAAATGCTCCAGTGACTTCACGCCGACCCAACAGCAGGCCTGGTCGGTCAGGAACTCGCGGATCAGAGTGTCCTGCTGATCGCGGACGAACGCGGAGTACTCCATCGCCTTGCCTCCACAGGTCGAGGAACCACAAGCGCACCGCCCCGGTTGCGGCGGGAACTTCCGGTCGGGGCGAGGTCCATCCAAGGCAGAACGCCGGGGGATCCTACGCCTTCACGCCGGGGTGTTTCCAGCCCCCGGAAGTCGCTGGTGCGAGGTGCCTCCCGGCGCGGCCCACGAGGCTGTCATTGTCCCCGGCATCCTGTTGAGGTCCGGGGCCTTGAGCCCTGAACTCAACTTCCCGTCCCGACCGTGCTATCGGTTCCGGGGCGGCCGGCCGATCCTCTTGCGGCTGACGCACACCTCGCACTCTCCGCTACCCGGGTGACCTGGAGGCCCTGTCTCGCGAGGAAGCGCAGGGCGCGTTGGCGATCGGTCGCGCGACGTTCGAGGCGGTTCTTGAGCGAATGCCCGAAGACGTCCGACCGTGATCGGCGGATGAGCGCGAATCCAGGTGCGATCGTGAGGGTCGGGATCCTGCCCTGAGGCGGCTGCGGCCGCGGCGCCTGTTGTCGCAGTGGCTCGTCCCGCATTCCGGCCGGCAGTTCATGGGTCGTCCGGGTCGGTGCGCTCCCCTGCCGCGTGAGCCCGTCCGCCGCTTCGCGATGCGCGGCTCTCCGCACGCGCCTGGCGGACGTCCTGCCGCCCCCCCGGTCCGCGCCGGATGCCGCCGGAATTGAATGGAGCGCCCCCCCGCAGTCGCCGACAACCGAGGGGAAGCATTCATTCTCGTCATCAGGATTCAAGGAGGAGCCCATGAGTATCCGTTGCCACCCGGCACTGGTGAGTCTGCTGCTGGTGTGCGCCCTGACGGCGCCCGCTGCCGCCCGCGTCAGTCCCTTCGTTCGGCTCGACTTCGGTGGGGGCGATCTCAGGATGACCGACGTGGACAAGTCGATCACGGCGAACCAGACCGAACTCCAGGCGGCCGGTTACCCTGCCCGGTTCCAAAAGGCCGGATCTGCATACGGCCCGAGCGCGGCCGCGGGGGTATGGCTCACGCCGGCAGTCAGGGTTGGGGCCACGTATTCGTATCAGAAGGCCCGCCACAGCAACCAGCTCCTCTCGACCGATCCGGCCATCTACTATGTGCAGAATCTGGACATGCGGATGAGTGAGGTGGGTGTGGAAGCGGCTGTGCGCTTCGACAGGCTCCAGGGGCTCATTCTCGGCGTCAACGTGGCCCAGGGGCGAGCCGAGGCGAGCGAAGATCGCTCGACCGAAGGTCTCATCACCGAACATCTGGATGGCAGCATGCTCGACGTGAGCATGACGGCGAAGCGCACCAAGCCCACCTACGGGGCCTTCATCGGGATCGACCAGACCAACGTCGATGGCGTCGCCGGATACATCCGGGCCGGTTTCCAGTATCGCGACATGGGCCACATGCCCGGCAGCTCCAGCACGTTCAACGGCGTCACCACCACCCCGGGCACGGGCGATACGGTCTGGATGGACTTCAGCGGGTTCTACCTGAAGGTCGGCGTGGGCTTCGATCGCGTTCGTTGAGGTGCCGTTCGCGGGGACGTTTCATGCACCGACGGCCGCGAGGGCGGGAGCATGTTTCGTCCCGGCGAACGCGCGTCACACCCTGTTCGCCAGCGTGACGAACCGACCCGACCTCCCGCGGCGCGGGCAGCGGCCGCTGCCGGGGTCCCGCACTTCCGCGGCTACCGCGTGCCTCGCCCGCGTCCGGTGAGGCAGGACGAGGAGTCGTTCACCGTCACGCGGCAAGCCGCCACCAGTGCGGACATCATCTCGCGCATGCGGCGATCACCCTCCACCTCGAGCCAGTCCCCCCGGGCGCGGACGAACGCCTGCTCGAGCGTCTGCGGCTGGCGCGGCGTCATGCTCATCACCCTGAACACGCGCCAGCCGTCCGTGGTCTCGTCCGGGCCGACGACCGAGCCGACACCGCCGCGGCGCACGCGGGCGAACAGCACGGTGTCGGCATCCTCGCCGAGCGTGGTCAGGTTGGGAATGCCCGCCCGCTGGGACTGGGTCGAAAGCGATTCGGCGCAGCCGGGCCGGGTGAGACGCTGCGCGGCGGAGTCCGCCTGCGCGCGCTGGCCGAACAGCATGCGCACGATCTGCGCGGTGGCGCCCAGGTCGTAGCGCCGGGCATCGCTTTCGAAGTAATGCCGGACCGTCGCCGTGTCGACCGGGACGCGGTCATAGACCTGGTTCTGCACGAAGCGCTGCACGGTGAGGAACTGGCGGCGCACGGCGAGCAGCGCGGCGATCTCCGGTCGTGTCTCGAGGTGCCGGCGGTGGGCTTCGCGGCGGAGCAGCATCGTGTAGAGATTGTCGTTCACCAGGTCGCGCACCTGGCGCGGCGTGCGGAGCGTGGGTCGCTTGCGGATTCCGAGCGCGGCGTCGTCCGCCAGCAACTCGCCCGCGGTGTACTCGCCCGCGTCGCAGCGGCCGAGGACCCTGGCACTCACCGCGGCGCTCACCTGCGGCAGCGCCGACAGGATCTCGCTGCGGCGGCTGGAGGGCAGGCTCATGTCGTCCTCGGGCAGCACCGCGAATGACGCCGCCAGCGAATCGATGGCCGGGTCGTCGTAGACGACGTGGGAAGTTGCGACCGCGGAGTCGCGGACCATGATCGTCAGCTTCTGGTGGCCCGGGATGCTGTCGCCGCGCGAGGCGAGACGGGAACGCATCTCCGCGAGCGCCGAGTCGAGGGCTGCGCGCAGGACGAGCCCGTCCATGTAGTCGTCGAAGTTCGTCGAGTCCCGGTGGAGCCAGCGAGGCGGGGCCTGCTCGATCCGGTGGTTCAGGACGGCCTGCTGGATCATCATCCCGAGGACCTGGCGCCGGGCAGCGGGCACGAGCGAATCCGGACTGGCCTGGAGCTTGATCGCGGCGGCTCGGTAGTCCGTGGCGGTCAGGCTGGCCTGTCCCGGGAAGAAGAACACGCGCGCCAGCACGCTGTCGGGCAGCGCGGGCTGGACCGCTTTGCCCCGCTTCGTCACCGCGCCGGACGCACTGCGCGCGGGGACGGGGCGGGCCTTCGCGGCGGGAGCATGGCCGGGCTGCTGGCCGC